>JBDMZA010000590.1:0-7189 GCA_039770155.1 Clostridiales bacterium | reverse complement strand
TTAAGCGAACTTCAGACGAAAAGAATTTGGTATTATTTTTTAGGTTCTCCTAAGAGTATCTAAAAAATCTAGTAGTGTAAATTTATATCTCTTAGAACGGTCTGAAATAGTGCATTAATATAATATATAAAAAAAAATTAAAAAAAATTTAAAAATATTATTGACAATATAATCTTTATACTGTAAAATACATACTTGTCGGCTTGAGAAAACAATCTCAGGTTGCTTGGGCCATTAGCTCAGTTGGCAGAGCACATGACTTTTAATCATGGTGTCCCGCGTTCGAGTCGCGGATGGCTCATTAAAATTTTTTGATAAAAGGCTTGACTTTTTAGATTGAAATTTGTAAAATTACTTTATTAATATTTGGCTCATTGGTCAAGCGGTTAAGACACCGCCCTTTCACGGCGGTAACAGGGGTTCGATTCCCCTATGAGTCATTAGTATGGCCTAGTAGCTCAGTTGGTTTAGAGTGCCAGCCTGTCACGCTGGAGGTCGAGGGTTCGAGCCCCTTCTGGGTCGTTAAAATTTAATATTTAAGCTGGTGTAGCTCAGCTGGTAGAGCAACTGACTTGTAATCAGTAGGTCGGGGGTTCGATTCCGTCCACCAGCTTTAAATGGAGGAGTTCCCGAGTGGCCAAAGGGGGCAGACTGTAAATCTGTTGTCTACGACTTCGATGGTTCGAATCCGTCCTCCTCCACTTAAAAATGAGAAAATTAATTTTTTCTCATTTTTGTTTTATAAATATATCTTAAAATAACTCAAAACTTGACAATTTAATTTTGATGCTATATAGTAGTATCAAAAGATACTACTATGATTTTCGCTTATAAAACTTGAGAATGGTTACTATAATTGAAGTTAAGTGGATTTCAATATATATAGAGGTGATATTATGAAATTTACAAAGATGCAAGGGATTGGGAATGATTATATTTATGTTAATTGTTTCGATGAAAAAATAGATAATCCATCAGAATTGTCCATTAAACTAAGTAATCGGAATTTTGGTATAGGGTCAGATGGACTTGTTTTAATAATGCCTTCTCAAAATGCAGATTTTAAAATGAGGATGTTTAATTCTGATGGCTCAGAATCTGAAATGTGTGGTAATGCTATAAGATGTGTAGGTAAATATGTATTTGATAATAAACTAACAACAAATACAAAAATTTCAATTGAAACTCTTGCAGGTTTAAAATATTTAATGTTAATAGTAGAGTCAGGTTTTGTTACAAAAGTTAGGGTCGATATGGGTGTGCCTATATTAGAGTCTAATATGATTCCGATAATATTTGATAAAGAAAGATTTATATCAGAGGAAATTCTTATAAATAAAAAGAATTATAAATTTACAGGTGTATCAGTAGGAAATCCACATGTTGTAACTTATACAGATCAAAATCTTAAAGATATTATGATTGAAAAGGTTGGACCTGAAGTAGAATACAATAAAATTTTTCCAAATAAAACTAATGTAGAGTTTGTTAGAGTATTAGATAGAAAAACACTTGAAATGAGAGTTTGGGAAAGAGGAACAGGAGAAACATTAGCTTGTGGCACAGGAGCTTGTGCGGTATTAGTGTCTTCTGTATTAAATGATTTTAGTGAAAGAATTGCAACTGTAAAATTATTAGGTGGCGATCTATTAATTGAATGGAATAAAGATAATAACCATGTTTATATGACTGGAGCTGCAGTTGAAGTTTTTAAAGGAGAAATTAATATCTAAGGAGAACCTAAAAAATAATACCAAATTCTTTTCGTCTGAAGTTCGCTTAAATCATGCGAATTTATACTCGAGAATTAGAGTTTATTTTTTTGATATCCCTAAGGCATATTATTTTTTTACTTTGTCTAAAATAAAAAAAAGGGGGAACTACTTTAAGTAATTAAGTAGAAATTCAATTATGGCACATATTAATGAAAATTATTTAAAATTAAAAGGAAGCTATTTGTTTGCTGAAATAGCAAAAAGAGTTAACAACTTTAAAACAGATAACCCAAATGCTAATATCATTAAATTAGGTATTGGAGATGTAACAAGACCTCTTACAAAATCAATAATAGAAGGGTTGCATTCAGCTGTTGATGAAATGTCAGAATCTGAAAGCTTTAGAGGCTATGGACCTGAACAAGGTTATGATTTTTTGAGGGAAAAGATTTTAAATTATGATTATAAACCAAGAGGTGTAGAATTAGATTTAGATGAAATATTTGTAAGTGATGGAGCAAAGTGTGATACAGGAAATATTCAAGAATTATTTGGAATAAACAATAAAGTTGCAGTTACTGACCCTGTGTATCCAGTTTATATTGATACGAATGTTATGGCTGGAAGAACTGGTGAAATTGATGAAAATGGCAAATTTAAAGGTATGACATATCTTCAATGTAATAAAGAAAATAATTTTATCCCTGCACTTCCAAAGGAAAAAGTTGATTTAATCTACCTTTGCTATCCTAATAATCCAACAGGTATGACTTTAACAAAAGAACAATTAAAAGTTTGGGTTGATTATGCTAAAAAAAATAAATCTATTATTTTATATGATGCAGCATATGAATCATTTGTTCAAGAAGAGAATGTTCCAAGAAGTATATATGAGGTAGAAGGTGCAAAAGATGTTGCAATTGAGTTTAGAAGTTTTTCTAAAACAGCAGGATTTACAGGTACGAGATGTGCATATACAGTTGTACCTAAAGCTTTAGTAGCTTATACTAAGTCAAATGAAGAACAGTCCATTAATAAGATGTGGAATAGAAGACAAGCAACAAAATTTAATGGAGTATCATATATAATACAAAAAGGTGCAGAATCAGTTTATTCAGTCGAAGGTCAAAAACAAAAAAATGAATTAATAAAATATTATATGAATAATGCAAAAATTATAAGAGAAGGTTTAATAGATATAGGTATTGAAGTTTATGGAGGAATTAATGCTCCTTATATATGGATGAAAACTCCTGAAAAATATGATTCATGGAAGTTTTTCGATAAATTATTAACAGAAATAAATGTAGTTGGTACTCCTGGTGTTGGATTTGGACCAAGTGGAGAAGGTTATTTTAGAGTTACTGCTTTTGGAAGTAGAGAGATGACAGAAGAAGCAGTGGAAAGATTTAAAACAAAATTAGAAATTTAGAGTTTAAGATAGTATATCGAAATAAAATGGTTAAATTAATACTATTTTATTTCGATATTTTTGTATGCTAATAATTATTATATTTCTAATAGTTAGAAGAACTTATAAGAACATTACAATAATGTTACGAAAATAATTTTTAAAATATAGAATAATATAAAAAATGGTGTTATAATTTTTATAATAAAAATAGTTCAGGTGTATTTTTTTTAGTATAAATTACATGAAATACACTTAATTTGAGGCTTTTTTGTAAAACATCTAGGAGGTATTTAATGGACCCAGTTACACATGCAGTTTCTGGTATTGCAATATCTAAAGTAGCAGGAGAACAATTAGATATAAGCAATCCGGTATTTGCAGCTATAGTTGTAGGTTCTATTTTTCCGGATATTGACATTCTACTGCAAAAATGGGGAGATTATGTTTATCTTAAAAATCATAGAGGATTTACACATTCAATTGTTGGTCTAGTTTTATCATCAATAATTTTATCACTAATAATTATGTTTATTTATAGTACTTCTTTTTTAGGGGTATTTACTGGAGTTACTATTGGTCTTTTCTCACATATTATATGGGATTTATTTAATTCATATGGGGCAAAAGCGTTGTGGCCATTTTATAAGAAAAAAATATCATATAGTCTACTTGTAATATTTGATCCTATAATATTATTACAATTAATTTCTTTTATTATTTTAGATGGAACAGAACAAATTGTTATTGTGTTTTCTTTTATAACCTATATAGTGTTTAGATTGTTTATGAGATTGACTGTAGTGTTAAAAATGAAGCACCTATTATTAGGAGGTAATGCAAAAACATTTCCTTCTATAACAAATTGGTTTAAGTGGCAATTTATTGTTGAGAACAATGATTATTATTTGGTAGGTGAAAGAAATTTTATTACAGGTAATATAAGAATATTAAAGGAATTTAAGAAATTAAATAAAAAGCAGTTAGAACAAATACTTGAGACTAATGTTGGAAGTTTTTTTAAGGAATTTACACCTATTTTTCATGTTGAGAGTAAAGAAATTAATGGTAATACAAAATATACATTTATGGATTTGAGATATTGGCTTAAGAACAATTTTTTACATCATGCTACGATCGAAATAGATAAATATGAAAATATTGTAAGTTCGAATTTTTGCCCATATTCAATTGATAGGAAGGTAAATGTACCTGAAAATATTTCTTATCAAGAGTAATGGATATAAAAATAAATTCATATTCTCAAAAATGAATTATAAAAAAGAGTTTATTTTCAGAAAATATGGAAATAAACTCTTTTTTGATATGATTTATTTGGTTTCTTTATTCATTATTTTAAAATGTAAATTTATTTTTAGGTTCTCCCTAAAGATTGCAGGAATTTATTTGCCTTTTCTATGGATAAAGAAACAGCTTCTTTTGAAGGACCTCCTACTAAATTTCTTTGAGAGATACATTTTTCCAAACTTATTTCATCAAAAATATCAATGTCAATTAATTTAGAAAATTTATGAAAATCCTTTAAATTCAAGTCAAGTAAGTTTTTGTTTTTGCTTAAACAGTATGTAACAAGTTCTCCTACTAATTTGTGGGAATCTCTAAACGGAATTCCCTTTTTCACAAGATAATCTGCTAAGTCTGTAGCATTAGTGAATCCACCTTGGGCTTTTGTATAAAGTGATTCTTTATTGACTTTAAAAGTGGAAATCATTTTTGAGAAAATAGGTAAACACATTTTAACAGTATCTATTGAATCAAATATTGCTTCTTTATCTTCTTGCATGTCTTTATTATATGCAAGAGGTAAGGACTTCATAACTGTTAGTAGAGACATATTATTGCCAAAAACTCTTCCTGATTTTCCTCTTACAAGTTCAGCTATATCAGGATTCTTTTTTTGGGGCATTATGCTGCTACCTGTACTATAAGAATCATCTAATTCAATAAAAGAAAATTCACTAGATGACCATAAAACAATTTCTTCTGAGAATCTACTTAAGTGTACCATTAAAATTGATAAACAAGATGATAATTCGATTACAAAATCTCTATCACTTACAGCATCAAGGCTGTTTTGAGTAATTTTATTAAAACTTAATTTTGTAGCTACAAAATCTCTATCTAAAGAGTAAGTTGTACCTGCTAATGCCCCTGAACCAAGTGGCATTATATCTGTTCTTTCATAACAATCTATAAGTCTTTGAATATCTCTTTTAAACATCATAAAATATGCCATTAAATGATGTGCAAAAGTTATTGGCTGAGCTCTTTGTAGATGAGTATAACCTGGCATAATTGTGTCTAAATTTTTATTTGAAATATCAATTAAAACTTTACTTAAATTTATTAATAAATCAATTAAATTATTTATTTCATCTTTTAAGTACATTTTCAAATCAAGAGCAACCTGATCATTACGACTTCTTCCAGTGTGCAATTTTTTACCTATATTACCGATTCTCGAGATTAGGATTTTTTCAACATTCATGTGTATATCTTCAGCTTCAATTTCAAAATCTATTTTTCCAGCTTCAATATCTTCTAAAATTTTTTCTAATTCATTTTTTATAATAGCTGACTCTTCTTGAGAAATTATTTTTGTTTTACCTAACATTTCAACATGTGCCATGCTTCCTATAATGTCATATTTATATAAGCGACAATCAAAACTAATTGATGAATGAAAATCATCTACAAGTTTGTCTGTTAGTTTATTAAATCTTCCACCCCATAATTTCATTATAAAATCTAATCCTCCACATCTTTGTTAACATTTTTTTTCATATTTGCTATAACCTTTAGGGGAAGTCCAAAAAGATTTATAAATCCTTCTGCATCTTTTTGATTATATACATTATCTTCACCAAAAGTTGATAAATCCTCACTGTATAAAGAATAATCAGAAGTGCTTCCAGCAGGTGTTATATTTCCTTTATATAGTTTTAATTTTACAGTACCTGTAACATATTTTTGAGTGTTTTCTACAAATGAAGATAGTGATTCTCTTAATGGAGTATACCATTGTCCATTGTAAACAAGTTCCGCAAATTTTGAAGATATTATATCTTTGTAATGTAAAGTATCTCTATCTAAACAAAGTAATTCAAGTTCTCTATGTGCTTCATATAATATTGTTCCACCAGGAGTTTCATAAACACCTCTGGATTTCATGCCAACTAGTCTGTTTTCAACTATATCTATAATTCCAATTCCGTTTTTTCCACCAATTTCATTTAGGTATAAAAGTAAATCAATAGGTTTGTACTCTTTTCCATTTATTTTTTTGGGAATCCCATTTTCAAAAGAAATATCTAAATAAGTTGGCTTATCAGGTGCATTTTCTGGTGAAACAGATAATTTCAAAAGATTATCATATTTAGGTTCGTTTTTAGGAAGTTCTAAATCTTGACCTTCATGACTTAAATGCCAAATATTACGGTCTCTGCTGTAATTATCTTTTTTTGTAACTGGAATCTTAATATTTCTTTTTTGAGCGTAGTCAATAGCATCTTCTCTTGATTTTATATTCCATTCTCTCCATGGTGCAATAATTTTTAAATTTGGAGCCAATGCCTTTACAGTTAATTCAAATCTTACCTGATCATTTCCTTTTCCTGTAGCACCATGAGCTATTGCTGTAGCACCTTCTTTCTTTGCTATTTCAACAAGACGTTTAGCGATTAATGGTCTCGCGAAAGATGTTCCAAGTAGATATTTACTTTCATATTTTGCATTTGCTTGAAGTGTAGGGTATATGAAATCTGTTATGAATTCTTCTTTCATATCCTCGATGTATAATTTTGAAGCACCTGATTTTAAAGCTTTTTCATTTAATGGTTCTAATTCCTCACCTTGGCCAACATCAGCTGCCATTGCTATAACTTCATAATCATAGTTTTCTTTTAACCATGAAATTATTATTGATGTATCTAAACCACCGGAATATGCCAAAATTACTTTTTCTTTCATAAATTATTCCTCCATATCTTTAGTCTTTTATTTGTGTTACTATCAAACAATAAACTTTTTTTAAAAAAATAGT
>JBDMZA010000589.1:0-12771 GCA_039770155.1 Clostridiales bacterium | reverse complement strand
GAGAACCTAAAAAATAATACCAAATTCTTTTCGTCTAAAGTTCGCTTAAATCATGCGAATTCATACTCGAGAATTAGAGTTTATTTTTTGGATATCCCTAAGATAAATAAAAAATTATTCGTCATAATTATATAAACCACCATGAGCTTTTGCAATAAGTATTGCTTGTTCTAAATCAATTTTAGTTTCATTAAGTTTCAAATTTTTTATATCTACTCCATTTATTTTAGCTCCTCTTATATCAGCTTTACTTAAAATTGCAAAAGATAATATGGATTTTGAAAAATCTGCACCTCGCAAATCAGCTTTCTCAAAATTACATTTAAATAAATCGGCATTATTAAATTTTACTCTTTGCAAATTAAATCCTTTAAAACTACATTGTTTTAAGGAAACATAAGACCAATCTCCCCCATTAATTTCAATTCCTAAGATATTTGTTTCAGTAAAAACTGATCCCATTAATTTGCATTCATCAAAAATTGTACTAAATAAATTTGCGAATCTAAAATTACAATTTGTAAATGCTGAAGATTTGTGTATAGATGCATTCATTTCTGTTGATGTAAAATCACATTCAGAAAATTTACAATTTTTAGTTTTTAATTCTTGCATTTTTGAATTTTTAAAATTACAATTAACAAATTCCACACCATATATATTTAAATATGACAAATTTTCCTTTGAGTAATCCTTTCCAGAATATTTATTATTATTTGAAATCTCTATCATTTTATCCTCCTAAAAGTTTTTGATTATACCTTAACTATAAAAAATTTTAATTAACTCATCTATTCTTTCAATTAGTGTTTCATCAATTTCATCTCTCTTCAAAACTCCATTTCTTAATGAATGTGCAATAGCCATTTCAACTAATCCACCATTAAAACTAACATTATATTTTTTATAAAGATTTCTTGAAGTTCCATTATGAAATTTATGTATAATATTGTCAAGATCAAAAGCACCTATTTCATTATTTTTTAATCTAATAAAATTCTTTTCAAGTTTTTCTAATTCCAGTTTCAGCTCTCTTTCATAAGCAATATTAACCAATTCTCTAAAAATCTTCTTTTCTTTTTTACTATATTCCATAATTTTTCTCCTTTTTTATTCGCCTATATAGTTTATATAAATCATAATAACATTATTAACCAATTTTACAAGATTAATTTAGAGATAGCAGAGTCAAAAACCAGTCATAAATTTTAAATTAAATAAACTCTAAATAGATTATGATTTAGTTCAAATAATTTTATATGATTTTATAAATATTTAATCATTTAAAGCAATCCATACTTATAATACTATTACTAAAAAACAAAAAAACTACAGGTAGTGTATACGATACAAAACCTGTGATTTTATTTGAAATAGAAGGAATAAATATAATCATATCGTACTTTAATTTTGTTAATAAAATATTAAATAAAGAATCAGTAATTTTTTTCATATAATATTATGAATATATAGGTTTATTAACTTTTTTATTTCTCTAATTATCACTATTTTTTATAAATTCATCTAATTGTCTCTGTGCCTCTTCAATAACCTTATCCATTCCAGCATTTTTAAGAAGTTTTTTCATTTTTGGATAATGTTTATCATAATCAACAATTCCCGATGAAATTGGTTCACCATATTCCTTCCCTATTGTTGCCAATGATGCTATTTCTGTTTTTACACTTTCTTGCTCAAATGTCCAACCTACAGATTTTGATATAATCGCCGAATCATTAAACTCTTTCATCTTTTCCCATTTATCATCTTTTTCTGTTTTCCATAAATAATCTAAAAATTGATCTCCACCCATTGACCATTGAGCCATACCTGTATATTTCGAGTTATTTGCATCAACACCATCAGCAAAATCAATCTTGTTATCTCCAACCTTTTTATAATGTTTATCTTCAACTCCCCATGAAAGTAAATTTTTAATTTCTTTATCTTTAAATAATATATTAATAAATGCCATAGCTTTTTCAGGATTTTCTGATGTTCTAGGTATTACCAACATGGAATTTGTTAAATCAGATGTAGTTGCATACGGCTTTACATCAGCATAAGAATTAATTTGAACTACTTCATAGCCCAGTTGTGCTTTCATTTCATCATCTTTCCCAGGTTTTAATTGTTCTCCCCATGCAAAAGCTTTTTGAGCTTTTTTGATAGGCATACCATCTTTTAATGTTGCAACATCCTTATTTATATATCCTTTGTTATACCAATCACGACTCATTTGTACTATTTTAATATTTTCAGGAGTTTCTTGTAAGTTACAAACCTTTGGATCGCCTTCAGTCTTGTTAATTCCTATTGGAACATCCGCTTGAATAATATTTTCATAGAAATTCATTAGCAAGTAAGCTGCATGATCGCCTCTTGTAGATAAGAAAGGAGTTATTCCCGGCTCATTTTCTTTTATAACTTTTAACATTGGTTCTAAATCTTCAGGTTTTTTTAAAGTTGAAAGATCAAAATCATATTTATCTGCAAGATCTTTATTTATCAATATACCACCAACTCCAGTCATATCTTTTGATGTTGGAATTGCATATAATTTTCCATTTGCTCTTGGAGCTTTTAAATATGCAGATGGTATGTTTTTGATAATATCTTTTCCATGTTCTTCTAGCAATTCATCTAAAGGAAGAAATGCTTTTTTTGATACAAAATTAGGAAATCCCCACCAAGTAGCAGAAAACATAATATCAATTTTTTCTCCTGAAGCAATTAAAAGTTGTTGTTTATCTTTATAACTATCCCAAAAAAAATAATTTAATTTTACAGTTGCATTAATTTTTGATTTTAAACCTTTATTTAATTCCTCTTCAACTAATTCTAAATCATCACATTTTGGAGCTAAAAAATAACAATTTAATTGGGGAATATTTTTATCAGTTGTTCCTTCATCAGTTGTTTTTTTATCAGAACATCCATTAAACAAAAATCCAACAATAACTATAGTTGTTAGATTCAAACATAAAAACCTTTTCAAATTAGTCATAATACTACTCCTTTTTTAAACTTTTTTAATCCTGTCTTTTAATAACTTTGAAGGTGGATATCCCTTATACATTTTATAAATTTTACTAAAGTAATATACATCTTTAAATCCACATTGATAAGCTGTTTCACTTACTGTATTTCCACTAATCAAAAGCAAATTCTCTGCTGAATTTACTCTTATTTTTCTTATATACTCTTTTATTGATAATCCTGTACATTTCTTGAAAAGAGTACCAAGATAAATAGGATTTAAATCCACCAAACTAGCTAAAAATTTTAAATCTAGTTCATTAAAATAGTTATTAATTATATATTCTTTAATAAATTTAATTCTTTTATCAAACTTTATATTCATATCACTGTAATTCAATATTGTTACAATTTTATGCAATATCAACATGAATAATGCTCTTGATTTAAATTCGTATGCAAATCCCTTTTCTACCCATGAATTATTAAGAAATTTATATAATTCTGTTAATTCACTTGTTTTCCCTATTCTAAATATTGTTGGAAGTGGTAGTTCAATATTAAAATTTCCATTTATATGACAAAAGAAATTACAAGAAAAGGCATGTAACGGGTTTTCCTTATATGTATAAGCTTCTCTTATACTACCTTTTGGTATATAAACAAAATGACCTTCACGAGCATTCATCACTATGTTATTAACAATATATGTTACATTACCTTTATATATATAGGTCAAATCATGAAAATTTATTTTACTTTTTATAATTTTCCAATTTGAAGAACCTACTCTGTCTACAAAGTAATTGACTGTTGGAATTATATTTTCTATTTCTTTCACTAACATAATTATCACCTTTTAAGAATCTAAAAAATAATACCGAATTCTTTTCGTCTAAAGTTCGCTTAAATCATGCGAATTTATACTAGAGAATTAAGATTTATTTTTTGGATATCCCTTATTCAAATTTCTCAAAAAATAAACAACATTTATTTTATAGCCCCTAATGTTAAACCTTTAATAAAATATTTTTGAAAAAACGGATATGCAAATACAATAGGCCCTACTCCAATAATTGCCATTGCCATTCTTAATGTTTCTCCAGGAACCTTTAGCAATTCATTGGATGCCTCACCTACACTAGAAGCTTGCGATGATGTTAAAAATTCAATTGATCTTAGTACTTGATACATGGTGTATTGTACATTATAATATTTAGGATCATGTATAAATAAAAGACATAAGTACCAATCATTCCAATACATTAGCACAGAAAACAAGCCAATTGTAGCAATAACAGGCACTGATAAGGGAATAACAATTTTATAAAATATCCTAAATTCACCTGCCCCATCAATCCGTGCAGACTCAATTATAGCATCTGGCAAATTCATTGAAAGATAAGTTTTAACAACCAAAACATTAAAAGCCGAAACCAATGGCGGTACTATAAGAGCTGCAGGACTATCATCCAAATTTAAATATTGTGTATACAAAATATACCATGGGACGAGACCTCCATTAAAAAGCATTGTGAAAAAAATATAGAATGAAAAAACATTTCTATACCTAAAGGATTTTCTCGAAATAGGATATGCAAATAACAGTGTTAATAAAACACTGATGAATGTTCCAACAATACATACAAAAATTGTAACACCATAGGCTCTTAAAATTTTTTCATAATTTAATAATAAATACCTATATGCAGTAAAACTGATTTTTGTCGGAAAAAATGTATAACCGTTAGAAATAAGAGATTCTTCATCTGTTATGGAAACAACTAAAATTAGCATTAGTGGTGATAAACATAAGATACAATAAATCGAGAATAGTAGATTGAAAATTACATTTGTTTTTCTTTTTATTGAATTAATGGATAAAGTAGCCTTTTTATATTTATTCGACATGGACTCCTCCTAATGGATATCTTAAAATATCTTATTCTCTTTACTTACCTTACCAACTACCCAATTTGCAAATAATACAAATATAAATCCTACTATTGACTGATAAAATCCTGCCGCTGATGCCATACCAAAATCACCGCTTGTAATAAGAGCATTATAAATATATGTATCAAGAACATCAGTTGTAGGTTTCAATAATCCCTGTTGCATAGGAATTTGATAAAATAATCCAAAATCCGTTCTAAAAATATTACCTACTGCCATAATTGTTGTTATTATCATTAATGGAATCAAAAATGGAATTGTTATTGATTTAGTTTGTTGTATTTTATTTGCACCATCCAAAACAGCAGCTTCATAATATTCCTGATTTATTCCACTTATACCAGCAAGATAGATTACAATACTATAACCAATAGTTTTCCATATATGTACAATTGGAATTATAAAAGTCCAAAACTTTGGAGTAGTATACCAATCAATTGGAGCCAAATGAATTATTTTTATTAAAGATTTATTGTAGAGTCCATCAGGACTTAATATAGAATATACAAGATATGCTACAACAACCCATGATAAGAAGTATGGTAAAAATATAACTGATTGATAAAATTTTGCTAAAATCCTATTCCTCAACTCATTTAGAACTATGGCAGTTGAGAGAGCAATTATTAAACCTAGTACTATAAAAACTAAATTATAACCTATTGTATTTCTTGTTATTATCCAAGCATTATCTGATTTAAATAAAAATTCAAAATTTTTAAATCCTATCCAAGGACTAAAGAAGCGGTCTTCATAATTATAATTTTGAAAAGCAATTACTATTCCGAACATTGGTATATAATTATTTATTAGAATAAAAATTGATGGTGGAAGAATCATTAAAAATAATTCTTTATTCTTAACAAATTCTTGAATAAATCTTATTTTTGTTAACTTTGGATATATTTCAAAGTTTCCTTTAGACATTATTTAACTCCCTCGTCAATACTTTATCTATTGATTCTTTAGATATTTTATCAAAATCATAGTATTTAAACGATTCACTTTTTTGTGATAAATATTCACAAATCAATCAATTATTAGGCAAAAAAACAAGTCCATATTTTTTAGTTATCTTAATGGACTTTCAAAAAAATAAATTTTTTTAAGATCGATCTTTAGAATTATTTTATTCCAGTATAATTTTCATCTCCTTTTAATTTTGACATTTCTTTTGCAAAATTTTCAGGTGAAATTTTATCTGCGAACAATTTTGCCACAAGATTTTTATGTACATCAGCTTCCGAAGCTGGAAAAATTGTATCCCACCATTCAATAAATGAACTACCACTTTTCATGAATGAAAAAGATTTTTTTGTTAAAGAGGGTATATTAGTCTGATCTAATTCTTGAGTTTTCCAACATGGTAATCCTTCTCCACTTAAATATCCTTCTTTGCTTGTATTTTCGCAAATAAAAATAAGCGCCTCTACAGATTCCTTCTTGTATTTTGTATCCATATTAATATAAAAACCGTCAACATTACCCCCTAATAATTCTTTAGAATTACCATTACCATCTTCTATTATTGGAAAAGTTACTGCAATTGTTTTGTTTTTTATATTTGTTTTAGAATTTTCTATAATAGGTTCAATCCAATTACCCTGATAAATCATTGCTGCTTCTCCATTTATATAATCATCCTGCATTTCTTTAAATCCTATACCAAAAATATTATCATTAAAGGCATCCATCCTTACTAATTGAATTAATTTTCTGGCTGCTTCTCTAAAATCACTTTGGTCATATAATTTAGGGTTGTTAAGCGCTTCAATACACTTTGAATTTCCAGCCTGTCTCATTGCTAAAATATCATACCAATACATACCTGGCCATCTATCCCTTTCTCCAACTACTATAGGAGTTATTCCATTTTGTCTTAAGAGTTTAATACTTTCTAATAGTTCATCATAAGTAGATGGAATTTTGGCATTTGCTTTATCAAAAAGTTCTTTATTGCAATATAAATTAGCAATGAAAGTAAACGTAGGCATACCATATATTTTACCATCATGAGTAAATGAATCAAGAGCCTTTGGTAACATTCTATCTTTTATTTCATCATTAAGAAAAGGATCCAAATAAAGAATATTTTTTGATTCAATATATGGTTCTACAAAACTTCCATTCCACATAAAAAATATATCTGGAGCTTCTCCAACTGCTAATGCAGTTCTAATTTTTGTTTTATATTGTTCAACATTTACACCCTCATCAATTATTTTTATTTTCACATTCTGAGTATTCCATTTATTGATAACTTTTTTCAAAAGATTATTTGTTAAATTAGGCTTATCGGTCCACTGATGCCACATAGTCATTTTAATAGTTTCATCATTTATTTTTTGTGAATTATCTTTTGGAATTTTACTACATGTAGTAAAATTAGAAGCTATAATAAAATTTATAAATATTAATAAATAAAAATTTAATAATTTTTTTTTCAAAATTTACACCCCATTCTTGAGTATGAATTCATACGATTTAATTGAACTTCAGACGAAAAGAATTCGGTATTATTTTTTAGGCTCTCCTAAGGCATAATCAAAAAGTTGTCTAGTTTATTTTTTGACTCTGCCTAAAGTCATTTATAGAAACTCCTGTATATTTTTTAAAAATTATACTCAAATAATGTGGTTCTAATCCTATCCTATCTGCGATTTGATAAGCTTTTAAATCTGTTTCTCTTAAAAGTTTAATCGCCTTTTCCATTCTGATATTTCTAAGATATTTTATAAATGTTTTTTCCGTTTCCTGTTTAAATAATTTACTTAAATGGCTGGGACTAATAAAAAATTTTTGCGCAACACTAGATAAGGATATATTAGAATCATTAAGATTCTTTTTTAAATAATCCTGAATATCTTCAATATATCTATTGACCTTTTTTATATCAGCATTATGCATTTTTTCGATAATATCGTATACAATTTCTTTGAGATAAATTTTAAATTCAGGAATATTATCAATTTTATATATTAAATCATAATTATTTGAATTTAATTGAAAACTATTACTACTATTTTTATTCTTAACAATAAGTTGTTGAAATTTGGATAAAACATTAAATACTTCTAGTCTAATCTTATTATTATTATTGTATTTATTATACGTAAATTCTGAAAACAAATTATCAATAATCTCTGTTGCTCTTATTTTCAAACCATTTTCCATATAAAAAATAAGTTCATCAAGTTTAATAGATTCAAATTCCCATTTATTATTTTCATTATAATAATTATTATAAATATTACAAAAGTTTATAATCTTATCTTTTCCAATAACTATCATATAATCTAAAGCTTTACACGCCTCCTGATAAGAAGTCTTAATGTTTTCTATTCCTTTTAGTTTATTTCCTATACCTATAGTAACAAAACAATTGTATTTATCTATTATATATTTTTTAATATCTTCACAATACTTTATCAAATCAATTTTTTCACTGGTGTTTAGTATAATGATTTTATTTCTTTCATTTAAAAAGATATTTACAAAATCATTTAATTTATTACTCAAGATTTGAGATTTATTTTTTGCATATTTTTTTGTAAAATTTTCATTAATATCATTAAATACTTTTGGTATTAATAAAACATTTTCATTATCTCTCTTTAAGAAATCCGAATTAGAACTGCATATTTCAATAATTGCAACGTGAAAAAAGTTATTTTTTTCATTTATATTTATTTTTAAGCACTCAAATCTATCTTTTATATCAATTAAATTAATTTTAGTCTCTGTTAATTCATAAAAAAGCTTTTCTTTTAATTGGATTTTTAAATTTTCAAGTTCACTTTCTTTATCCCTTTCCAAATTTATTTTATATTTCAAATCCAAAACAACCTTTCGAATTTCTTGAGAATTTATAGGTTTTAAAATAAAATCATCTATACCAATTTTTATACTTCTCTTAGCATATTCAAATTCATCGTAACCTGTAACAATAACAATCTTAATATGTGGAAATCTGTCAAGAACAATTTTACTGAATTCTATCCCATCCATAAAAGGCATACAAATATCTGCTAATATTATATCAGGTATAGTTTTTTCAATTAGTTCAAGTGCTTCTCTTGCGCTTGATGCTTCTCCTACTATATCCATACCAAAATCTTTCCAATTTATTTTAAGTTTTAAAAGATTTCTTATAAGGTACTCATCATCTACAATTAAAACCTTGATATCATTCAATATTTCTACCCTCCATTTCTTTTAAAATTGGTATCATAATTGTAATTTTAGTCCCAATATTTTTTTCACTTTCAATTTTAAAACAATTATCTTCACTATAAAATATTTTAAGTCGTTTTATTGTCCCAATAATTCCAAAACCTGAGTTATTAAATTCCTTATTATTAAATAATATTTTATCAATCATTTCTTTAGACATACCTATTCCGTTATCTTCAATTTCTATTCTAATTATACAACTTTCTTTTACTGATTTTATTAAAATCAGTCCTTTTTTTGATTTTAATCTTACTCCATGATATATTGCATTCTCTACTAATGGCTGTAAGACTAGTTTTGGAATCTGATAATCATTACATCTTTTGTCTAGTTCAAATTTAGTTGAAAGTTTATCACCATAACGCATCTCTTGAATTTTTAAATAATTTTTTACAATTTGAAATTCTTCATTTAATGTAATTATCTCATTTCCATTACTGAGACTCTTTCTATAATAATATCCCAATGAATCAATCATTTCACAAACATCTTTTGTTCTTCCCAATAAAGCTAAAGAACTTATTGAATCGAGTGTATTGTACAAGAAATGAGGTTTTACTTGTGCCTGTAATGCTTCAAGTTCCAATTTTCTTTTTATTGATTGTTCCTCAATAATCCCTTTAATAAGTTTTTTAATTTCACTTATCATTATATTATAACCATCTTTTAGTTTTCCAATTTCATTGTTTCCTGTATTTATTTCAACTTCCTTAAATATTCCATTTTCAAGACCTTTCATCGATTTAAGTAGTTTATTTATTGGTATGGTAATCATTCTTGAAGTTAAAATTGCTCCTACAAATAACAATACACTATTAATAATTATAATTATAAAACCAATAAGACTTGTGGTAGAATTTTCATTTGATAATTCTTTTGAAGGTATAGTACTTATAATTTTCCAGTCATAGTTATTTAGTTTTAAATAGGAGGCTAAAACTTCTTTTTTCTTAAATGTTTTCATTAAAAATCCTGCTTCTTTATTATCAAATCCACTTAAAAGTTGTTTCACTTGAGTTTTATCGATTTTTGCTGAATTAATAATACTTTCATTATTTTCATTTAGAATGATTATATTTGTATTATAATTACTTAATATGTTTGAATACAAACCTTCAAATGCATTCTCAGATATATTTATAACTAAAATACCAATAGGATCAGTTGTATTTATATCTCTAACAAGCCTTACCATAGAAATAAAATTACCTTCCGAAGAATTTTCAAATACTCCTCCACCATTTAAAGATAAAATATATGCTCCTTTTTCATTAATTACAGAATTATACCATTTAACAGTTTTTATGTTTTCAGGTAAAAATTTATAATCACTTTTATAAGAAACTGAGAATTCATTATTGGAATTATCAAATATGTGAACTGATGATATGACAGGAACTTCTTGCATTAATTTATATAAATATTTACTTAAACGTTCTTGTGAATCTAAATCTGAATAAATATCTTCACTTCTTAACAAATTTTGAAGATCATTATCTGAAAGAATCATTTTAGAATAACTGTTTATATTATTTATTGTTAAATCTAAATTTGATTCTATAGAATACAATGTTTGGACTGATAAATCACTGACTTTATTTAAAGTAATATTTGCATATACCCTTTGATATATAATATTACTCAAAAAAATAGATACTATTAAAATAATAAAGCAAAATATTCCAAATTTACTATTTATGTTTAAGTCAACAAATTTCCTTTTTAAAATTTTGCTATACTTTAGCACAATTAACTTATACCTCCAATTGTTTTCACATACTTCTTAAAAATAATCTGTAAATAATAAACAAAATAAACTTACGAGAACCCAGGGATATCCAAAAAATAAATCTACATTTTAAAATAATGAAGTATTATTTTTTGGATATCCATATCCTTTAGATTATAATTTATTTTCTAATAGAACATAATTATACTGTAGATCAATAAATTCTTCAAAATACTTGTATGTAATTTTTCCTTCATTTACAAGTACTTCAATTGATTTTGCTTGCTTAAATAAATATTATCAATTATAGTCTTTATAACCGTATTTACGATAGAATATTTAGGAAATAAAAAGAATTTTAGAGTTAATAGTGAAACAGATACAAATGCCAGAAAAAATATAGAAGAATGGGTTGATAATTTTTTTAATAATCATCATGTAGCAATTGAAAAAGTGTAGTAGAGTTGAATACATATTATATTATATTTTATTTTATCATAATATTGACATATAACAAAAAAAGACTTACTTTCCTTTTCATAGGAAAGTAAGTCTTTTTAAATTTTAATTTATTTTTAAAATCTGATAATAACTAAAATCACATGATTCATTATTTTAATGTAGATTTATTGTTTGTAAGTTTTTCCATTAACATTAATTTGGATATTATATGCACCATTCCAGATATCTACATTTTTATTTGAATTAGAAACTGTTCCACTTTTAACATATACATCACGACAGGTACCGGTAACACTAATTCCTGCTGTATCACAATCATCTATATCTACATTATCAACCGTTAAATTATGACTATCAGAAATACTATATAATCCACGACCACACCATCGTGCTCTAAGATAAGCACAATGAGTTTTTCCATTATCATTTGCTACCCTAAAACCTGCATAACTACCATTCTCATCACAATGATATGCCCAAATAGCATCAATTTCACAATTTTCTGAATCATTTAAAAGTACACCACATCCATTATCACTTTGTACTGTTACAGTGCCAATATCAACACCATCAACAGTAAAGGTTTCAATACAATGACCCACAGTATGCAAATCAATATTTCCATTAATAGTCAGATTGCTTGTACCACTATCGGCAACACGAATACCATTACCTCTAGTAGTTAATGCCGTAATATTTGTAAAAGTTGTGTTTTTACATCCTCCTGTAAACCACACCACATACCGCGGAGTACCTTTTACATTAAGGTTTTTGACTGTAACATTGGATTTGCCTCGTGCTCTTACTGGTACAACTAAAAGATCACTACTATTACAATTAATTGTACAACCATGAAAGTCAAGTGTCATATTGCTCTTCGGGTTTATAGAATAAATATTTCCACCACTTTCACCTGAATCACCTGAATTTAAAATATGTACAGTTCCTGAGCTCATGTTGTTAATACAGGTATTTACAGCATCAAACATCCTGCTACCAGTGTAAACAACAGAACCATCCACCTTAGCTGTCCATGTTCCATTATATTTTGTAACTTGTCCATATGTTCCAGAAGCAGCATTTGCAATAATTATCGAAGTAGATAATATACCGACTATAACAAATAACAAAATGATAACTTTAAACTTTAATTTCATACCATTTACCTCCATTTAAATTTAGATTTAGATTGTAGATTGTAGAAATTTACTTTTTTATTTCTATATGTAAATTTTATCATAAATAAGAATAATTTATTATATTTTTTCATAAGTTTAAGATAAATTTCAAATAAAATAATTATAAGACTTTTCTTTAACTTAAGGATATCCAAAAAATAAACTCTAATTCTCGAGTATGAATTCGCACGATTTAAGCGAACTTCAGACGAAAAGAATTTGGTATTATTTTTT
>JBDMZA010000588.1:0-3871 GCA_039770155.1 Clostridiales bacterium | reverse complement strand
GTATATAAAAAATTATATTGTTATTTAATCTGATTGATTTTCATGAGACAGGATAGATATAATTTTAAATATTTTTATTTAATATTGAAGGAGTGAAGCAATGAGTATATTGCTTAAAGTTATAGATGGTCCAATGATTGGAGAAGAATTTAAATTTGATGAACCTGATATATTTTTATTTGGAAGGGATAAAGAATGTCATTGTTGTTTACCAAATGATAGTTTTATTTCAAGACATCACTTTCTTCTTGAAGTCAATCCACCAGAATGTAGGTTAAAGGATCTTGGAAGTCTTAATGGAACATTTGTAAACGATGAAAAACATGGGGGAAGAAAAAGGCTAAGTCCTATAAAATTAGAAGAAGCTCAAAAAGCAGCTAGAGAAATAGAATTAAAAAATGGAGATATGATAAATGTTGGAAAAACGAGGATTCAGGTTGTTGTTGAAAAAGAACTTTTAAGACCTGTAAAATGCGTTAAGTGCTCGGCACAAATACCAGCACACGAAAAAGACTATTATATATATATCGGCGGAACATACTTATGTAGAAATTGTAGAGAAGATAAGAGTAATGAACAAAAAAAGACATCTAAATCATCAACAGATATAAATAAAAATGTTTTTGGACATTTACGAAATGGAAAAAATGAAAAATCGAATGATATTTTATTAGATGAAATGATAGCACTATTATTTGGTCAGAATACATCTGGGAAAAAAGCTATACCACAGATTC
Organism: Clostridiales bacterium; assembly: GCA_039770155.1. Lineage (GTDB taxonomy): Bacteria > Bacillota > Clostridia > Acetivibrionales > JBDMZA01 > JBDMZA01. The sequence goes on along the minus strand of JBDMZA010000588.1, from coordinate 3,134 downwards.
CTGGATATGATTTTGTAAATGAATTAGGAAGAGGTGGTTTTGGTAAGGTTTATCTTGTTAAAAGACAAAGAGATCATAAGGAACTTGCTATGAAACTCATGCTTGCAAAGAAAAAAGAAGTAAGAGAAAAAGATATTGCTCTTTTTAGGCAGGAAATGAGTAATTGTATGAAATTATGTCATGATAATATTGTAGCATTTGAAGAACAAAATTATATAAATGGTATTTTTTATTTTACTATGGAATATTGTGGTGGAGGTCCAATGAGTAGACTAATAGCTAAAAAAGGCGGTTATCTTGATGTTGATGAAGCGCTTCCGTACATGTTCCAAGTTCTTGATGGCTTATCATTTATCCATAAAAATAATTATGTACATAGAGACTTAAAACCAGATAATATACTTTTAGATAAAAATTATAAAATTGCAAAAATAGCTGATTTAGGATTAGCAAAAAACTTTCAAAAGACTGGCTTAAGTGGATTTACTGTACCTATAAACTTTGCAGGTACTCCCCATTATATGCCAAAAGAACAAGTTACTGATTTTAAAAATGTAACGCCTACATCAGATGTATTCTCTATAGGTGCAACTTTTTATAGAATTTTAACTGGAGAATATGTTTATAATTTTAAAGGAGTAAAAGATCCTATTGTTGCTATTTTGAGAGAAAGAATAGTTCCTATAAGGGAACGAAAATGGATGATACCTAAATCGATTGCAGATGTAATTGATAAGGCAATATCTCCCAATTATAAAGAAAGATATAAAGATGCTGAAGAGATGAAAAAAGCTTTAGAGAAGTCTATTTAAAAGCGAATATAAATTTGAAATTGAGGTTATGATTTTATGATTAGTGTAAATTCATTTGGAATGTCAGATATTGGTAAAGTTAGAACAGAAAACCAAGACTCTTTTTTAATAGATAAAAATATAGGAGTTTATATTGTAGCAGATGGAATGGGTGGAATGGTAGATGGAGCAAAAGCATCTAAATTCGTTACTAATGCAATGAAAAGGTATATAGAGGAAAATTTTAATTTTGATCTCAGAAAAAATGTTAGATATGTAATTAGATTATTAAGAAAAGGTATAAATTTAGTTAATAATGAATTGAAGAAAACAATAACTACTAAAACCGGAAGTACTATTGTCGTACTAGTTCATATTGATGAAAAATTTTATATTGCAAATGTTGGGGACAGCTTAGCTTTTGGAATAAGAGACGATCAAATAATTCAATTAACTCCTGAACATAATTTAGCATGGGTTTTGGTAATGTTAGAAAAACTAAAACCTGAAGAAGTAAAAGATCATCCTGCAAAACACAGTTTAACAGCTTATATGGGAATGGAAGGGGAAATTGAAGCATATGTAAATATAATAAAACCTGAAAATAATGACTATGTTTTATTATGTTCTGATGGATTAACAGGTATGACATCTCAGGAAGATATTGTTAATATCATTCACAAATGTGGAGATATCCAAACAGCTGTAAAAGAATTAATTACTAAAGCAAATAATGCAGGAGGAACTGACAATATTACAATAATACTATTAAAAGTAACAAAATAAAAAACAATAACTATCATAAATAATAGAATGACCAGTTCATATTCCATATGATTCATTATTTTAAAATATATATTTATTTTTTTTTATTTTCTTATATAATATGAAATTTTCATCTGCAAAACTTGCATTTTTATTTTATGTACTATACAATTATATTAATTTCTAAATTAAGAAAATATGGAGGAAACTAATTATGTATAGTTATGCACAGAAAAATACAAATGAATTAAAGAAAATAAAAAAAGAATTGCTTGAAAGTTATACAAGTTATAAAATGCAAAATTTAAAATTAGATATGTCAAGGGGTAAGCCATGTATAGAACAACTTGATCTTTCTAATGATATTTTAAAAATAGATATTTCAGATTATAAAACAGATCTTAGGAACTATGGTGGATTAGATGGAATTATTGAAATAAAAGAATTATTTGGAAGTATTTTAAATTTATCAACAGATGAAATTATAGTAGGTGGTAATTCTAGTTTGAGTTTGATGTATGATACTTTTATTAGAGCCATGTATCTTGGTGTATCTGGAGGTAATCCGTGGACAAAAAATGAAAAAGTGAAATTTTTATGTCCAAGTCCAGGTTATGACAGACATTTTTCTATATGTGAATTACTTGGGATCGAAATGATTTCAATTGATCTACTGGAAAATGGACCTGATATGGATAGAGTAAGGGAGTTAGTAGAAAATGATGAAACTATTAAAGGAATGTGGTGTGTTCCAAAATATAGTAATCCTACAGGAATAATTTATTCGGATACTGTTATTAGAGAAATTGCTAATTTAAAACCAAAAGCCGAAAATTTTAGATTGTTTTGGGATAATGCTTATATGGTGCATGACCTTGAAGATAATAGTAGTGAAATATTAAATATTCTCGATGAATGTAAAAAAGTAGGAAATGAAGATATGGTTTACATATTTGCCTCTACTTCGAAAGTAACTTTTGCCGGTGCAGGAATTTCAATTATAGCTGCAAGTAAAAATAATGTAAAATATATAAAAAATCAATTATCAATAAAAACAATTGGATCAGATAAAGTAAATCAATACAGACATTATAAGTTTTTAAATTCATTTGAGAATATTAAATTACATATGAAAAAGCATGCAATGATTATTAAACCTAAATTTGATAAGGTTATTGAAATTTTAAATATGCAATTGAAGAATCTTGGAATTGCAACTTGGACAAATCCTAAGGGAGGGTATTTTATAAGTTTTGATTCTTATGATGGGTGTGCTAAAAAAATAATTAAAATGGCCTTGGATGCAGGATTGAAAATGACAGAGGCTGGAGCTACTTTTCCTTACAAGAATGATCCTAATGATAAAAATATAAGAATAGCACCTACATTTCCATCATTAGATGAATTAGAAAAGGCTATGGATTTATTTTGTATATGTGTGAAAATATCTAGTATCGATAAATTAATAGAAAATAATTAGGAATATCCAAAAAATAAACTCTAATTCTCGAGTATGAATTCGCACGATTTAAGCGAACTTCAGACGAAAAGAATTTGGTATTATTTTTTAGGTTCTCC
>JBDMZA010000587.1:0-2759 GCA_039770155.1 Clostridiales bacterium | reverse complement strand
CTTTAAATAGATTGGGAGAAAATGAAGAAGCTTTAAAATTATGTGATAACATCATTTTAAATAATAATAAGGCTCCATCATATTATGACTTAAAAGCAACTATTTTATCTGATTTAGGTCAAAATTATAGTGCAATTTATTATATTGATAAGGCAATTAATATTGATGATAAATCTCAATTTTTAAATAATAAATCTTTTATTTTAAACAAACTGAATAATTACAATTTATCATTAAAATTTTCAAAAAAAGCAATAAAATATAATTCTTCCTTTGATATGGCATATGTAAACAAGGGTTTTTCATTATTTAAATTACAATATCCAAAAAAAGCTATTGATTCTTATAATAAAGCACTTACAATAAATCCAAATAACGATGTTGCATACTATAATAAAGCTTGTGCACTTATTCTAATGGGTGAAATTAACAAATCAGTTGCAAATATAAATTCTGCAATAAACCTTGATTCTAAAAATCTTATATACCTAAACAAGAAAGCTGAAATCCTTATTTTAAAAAAAGATTTTAAAAAAGCTAAATCCATATTAAATAGTGCTTTGGAAATAAATAATAGATATCCAGAAACATTCAAAAATTTAAGTTTACTATACTATTATAAAAATGATTACAAAGAAGCCCTTGAGGAATTTGAACATGCTAAATCACTATCTAAAGACGATTTTTTCTATCCTGATTTAAAAGCTAAAATTTTATCCGCTACAAATAAAGATGATGAAGCGACAAAATATTGTTTTGAATTCTTATCTGAGGAAAACCCTAAATCAGATTTATATAATGTTCTTGGAGAAATAAATTTTAAAAATTACAACTATATTGATGCTATGCTTAATTTTGAAAAATCAATTATAGAGGATAAGATGAATGTAGAAGCATATTTAAATAAATCTAAATTATTATTTGAAAAACATAATTATAATAATTGCATTACATTCTCTAAAAAAGCCCTTACTTTATTTCCAAACAATTTAGAATTTATATTTCTTATTGGAAATTCATATTCAAAACTTTCAGAATATGAAGAATCCATAAAAACATATACTGCTGCTCTAAAAAATCAATATGATGATGATGAAAATATTAATTATAATATTGCAAAAGAATACTTAAATTTAAATAATTTAAAACAAGCACAAAAGTACAATAATATTGTACTTTCAAAAAATCCAAACTATGCAAAATCTCTAAACTTAAAAACATTAATATCTTCAATTTCAGATAAAAAAGGAGATCATATAAATAATTTCATTAATGATAATTACCTTTATAAAAATAAAGTAAATAATTTCAATGATAACTCAGCCCTAATAGAAAATAAAGCTGATCCTTCTATTAAAGTTGTGAATAAGTATCTAAATAACATAAAATTTCCAAATGATAATTTTACTAAATTTGTTTATAGTAAAAATTACATAATGTTAAAAAAATATAACGAAATCGAAACTATTAAACCACAACTAATAAATGAAAACTTATATTATTTAGAATTAGATTCATTTAATTTTTCTACAGGTGTAAAAGTAATTGAAGAACTTGAAAAAATTGAGTTTTCAAGCAATAAAAATTTAATAATTGATTTAAGAAATAACTCAAGTGCGCTATTAAACCCTGTTTATGATATATTAGATTGTCTACTTCCAAAATGTACAACAAACTATGAGATAGATATTGGTGGAAAAATTACAGATATTAAATCAAACCCTTATTTTATAAAGTTCAATAAAATTTTTGTTGTTTTAAACAATTATAGTTCTAGTAGTTCAGAACTTCTGGCTTTATCACTAAAAACCAATTCACCAAATGTAACAATACTAGGAAAACCTACTTTAGGTTTATGGGTTGGACAAAAAATTTATGAAGATACTGATAACGGTTACTATATTTATCTTCCAAGTTTATATTGGAACATTGATAGTACAATACCTCAATCAAATAAAGTTTATCCTGATATAAATTTCGAATCTGAACATAAATACGATTTAATAAATAAAGTAAATAAACTACTAACTCCTCAGAGATAAGGCATAATCAAAAAATAAATCTATATTCTCGAGAATGAATTCCTACATTTTCTGCGAAAGAATTTAGTCTATTTTTCAATTCTTCCTATTACTTTTAGAAATTTCAAAAATTATATTTGACTTAAAATTATTAAATGATAAAATATTTAGTAATCTTTTGTATTAAAATATATAATTTTTACATAATAAGGTTATTAATGATTAGGAGAATTAATATGCAAAATGTAAATTCATTTTATAAAAAAATACCTGTTAAAATATCTGATGATCAAGTAGTACTACTTGAAGTTTCTAATGAATCTGAAGATACAGATGTAGGAATAATTGATAATTTAAATTTAGATCCTGTTCTTGAATCAATTAAATTATTATCCAAAAAAATTGGTGTAATAATTAAAGAAGTAAGCCCTGATAGAGCCTCTATTCAATTTGGAATAGGTATTAACTTGGGAAGCACTGGTCTTACTGCATGTATAATCAAAGGAGAGTCAAAAGCAAATCTAAAAATAAGCATTGAATGGGGAAGTGAAATCAGAGATATTTAATTTTGATTTTAATGAGGTGAGTTTTATGCAATTTCAAAATTCAATATGCATTGAAAATATCTTTAGGGATTGTATAGGAATAATAAAAGTAAATGCTTATGATAGAGGTACAGCATTCTTTATTTCGCCTGGTATTATTTTGACATGTCTTCATGTTATTGTAAATGACTAT
>JBDMZA010000586.1:0-2762 GCA_039770155.1 Clostridiales bacterium | reverse complement strand
TTTAAATTCATAACCTTCAAATTTTATCAAATCTCTAATATTATCTATAAAGTTAACAATTTTTTTAGAGGCATTTTTTTTGTCTATTGGAATAGATCTCATATCAGCTATAAAACCTAAAATCATCATATTGTCCCATAAATATTCTCTTTGTGTTATTGATAATTCGCAACTATTTAAAACGGGTAAACTAAGTAAATTCCATTTTAAAACTAAAGTTTCAAAATTCTTTTTATTTAAATTAATTTTAATAATCTCTTTTAAAATATAATATTTATCAACATTTACAAACTTACCAAAAATAGTTCTAAATATTCTATCAACTTCTACTCTTTTTTCTAAATTACAATTATTTGATATATAAATATATGCATAAGAAATTTTACTCACTATTTCTTCAGTAAATATTTCATTATATTCATTAATAACACCTAAAATATCTACATCTTCTTTAAAGAAATAACTTATTAATTTATTAAAAAACAAATCTATCTTATCACCTTTTAAATTACTACCACTTTTAAAGTTAAATATCTTTTTTAGTCTTTTCAAATTTAACAATTCCAAATTAAGATTTAAACTTATACAATCTTCTGATTTTTTTATCAATATACCATATTTAGCCTTGTTATATGTTTTTTTAAACCCATTTACTCTATATTCTGTTTTTCCATCTTCTAATTCATAAATATATGGTTTTTTAAAAGGAGAATACAAATTATACAACAATAATTTTCTTCCAGTTTTTACTCCATCTTCACTCCAAGATATCACAAGATCTTCGTAGTCAATTAATAAATTATAATCATATGTATATAATTTTTCTTGAACCACTGCTAATGAGCATTCTGATATAGAAACACCTTTATTGTCTTTTATTTCAAGATCAATATAAAAATCTTTATTACTAAGTCTTTGAATTATATTTTGGAATATATTTATAAATAACTTATTTACTCTATTATTATAAAGTTTAAAACTTATTTCATTGCAGGTTTCACCCTTCATATTTTTAAGTTTAACTGTTGCTTTTAAGTGACTATAAAAATTTTGATTGGTTTTTATTAAAATAAAACTACTTGCTTTTAGTTCATAATATGATATTTTTTTACATTTAGTATCCCAATTTATTTCACTTTTATTACTATCCATCCATTGCCATAAAATTGGTTTCAATTGTTTTTTAAAATTAAAATTATCATTTTTAAAATAAACTTTCCCATCAACAAAATCTTTATTATTTTCCAAAATATATTTTGAATCTTCCTGTGGGTCAGCTAAATCATTTAGTTCAATATTAACATTTGAATTATTTTTCAAGGCTACTGAATCATAATTATAACCTTTTAATCCTTTAGGCCAAGTACATTCATTATCAATTTCCAGATCAAATTCCTGAGTATAAATAATTTCTTCTTCAAAAACTACTTCCTCATCTAGTAAAATTTTTACTGCATAAACTCCATATGAATTTGGTTTTATAAACTCATTTTCAAGAGGAAATATTATATAATTTCCTTTTTGTACAAATTTTATATCTTTAACTTCTTTTATATTTTCACCAGTTTCATTATTTGATATAACTATTTCATATTTTAATGTATCAACATGTTGATATAATTTAATATATGGTAGTTCTGTGAAATTTTTACTTTCATTATATACACCAAATAGCTTTTCTCCACCTATAAATCTTGGTCTGGCCATATTTTCCACAGGAATTTTAAACATCCTGTCAAATTTTCTTAAAAATATATTTTTATTTTCTTTAGGGTTTATACTATAAAACTTATAGCCCTTCCAATTTAAGTATCCATCGATCTCAGAAGATACTAAATTATTCTTACTTAGCATATACTCTGATTTAAACACAATTACACATTCTTCTCTTGGTATAACATCACTTCTAACATAATTTTTATCTAAATCAAAACATAAAAACCTTTTACTATCTGAAATACCTTCAAATGTCCATGAACAAATTTTATTATTATCTATAAATAGATTAATGCAATATGTATTTGCTGGATTTAAGATTAAAGTAGTTTCTTTTGACGTACAATCTTCTTTTCTTTTAATTAATTCCGATTTTATTACAACTGTACTATTATAATCATCATTATATATTATTTGCCATTCAATAAAATCTTCTTTTACATATCTCATTACCTGCTCAGGTAATACAAGAATAATTCCCAAAGAATTCTCTTCAATTTTAATCCTTGGAATTTCATTTTTTATAATTCTTATATCCTTGAAATTAATATCATAATTATCATTAGTAACATTTAAAGTTGAATTCTCAGTCAAAGCACCCATAAAAAAATACCCCTTTTTATTATATTCTTTGGGCTTTAAAACATGTATTAGTAACCTTATAAGGAATAATAATAAACACTTTATAAATAAAACCCCGATTGGAAATCTAAAAATATTAACACATCTTATAAGATTAGAATTGCTTAAATCAGATAATTATCTCAGATTGTGAATTTATTTTTTTGATGTCCTTAAAAAATAGTAACTACTCAATATTTTTACTCTTAGATTTTGTAAAATTAAAATAATAATTATCTACTGAAGATTTGATTATATATCATATTTTTCTTCAATTCAACATTTTTTTACATTAATTAATATTATTTTTAGATTATAGTTTATTTTATCAAAAAAGGTCAAATTTCAATAATATGTTCTATTTTTTTACTTTTTCATTTATAAGGTAACCTACAATCAATCGTCTTACAATAAATAATTATCGT
>JBDMZA010000585.1:0-2803 GCA_039770155.1 Clostridiales bacterium | reverse complement strand
GAGTGCTATATTCTTATTATTGGATATCTCAATTTTTATAAGTTTTAGATCCGAAATATTATTAAATGATGAGACCTCTTGTTTTATGGTATTATTATTAATAGTATACATTTTATTGGTAAAATCCTTATCTTTTATTGTAGCAGCTATAATTTCATCAGCCATATATGAAGCATTAATTAAATCTGAAGTTTTGTTTGACAGATATAATTTTGATATACTGATAATAGCTATCTCAAAACACAAACTAATAATGAGTGTTGCAACAATAGTTTCGACAATAGTCGATCCTTCTAATTTAGCCATTGTATAATCTTTTTATCATTATTACTGCTGAAAATGTTGGGCTCTATATAATATTTCGATCGTTTATAAACGTTTATTTCATTATCAATAATTAAGTTTTCGTAATTGTTTTGTCTTGTTTGAACGTATAAACCATAACATATCAAACTTCCGTATAAATTATTATTAAGTTCAACAAAGGAAGTTGAATAGATAATACCCTCAACTTGCGATTCTTTTGAAACAATAATTTTTGATTTTACAGATGGTTTTGTAATATGGATTAAGGTTCCACAAATATTTGAAGAGCCTGAAACAATAAGGTTGCTTTCCGGATTGTTATAGGAGTCTTTAACTACTAAAGCTGATGGATATCTTAAAGCAACGCTATTGAGTATTATAGACTGACCTGCAAAACATTGCAACTGACTTTCTTTAAGTTCTGTAATATGAATTTTATTTGCAATTACAATTATATTTTCAATATTACACGAATTATCTATATAAACATCATTGTCTGAAATTATAATAATGTTTCCAATTAATGTTTTATTCTCAATTCTTATATTTCCAGAGTGATAAATTATCACAGGCGATTTCATAAATGAATTAACAATTGAATCATTTGATGTTATATAATTGAGTGAATAAAATAATCCAGGTATATTTTCTTTTTGTAAATAATTTAGTGGGTGAAATATTTTTTCGTTTATAGAAGGTAGCATATTTGTTCTATCCGATACTGTAATAAACTGTTGATCTATATTCTCAAATGAGCGGCCTTCTATATTGACTTTGTTTATGGATGAATTTGGCAAATAAATGTTACCTTCAATGATAGTTTTACCACTGACTTTTAGTCCATTTTGAGCATTTGTAACTGATAATGCTAAATCATTTGTATATTTCTCTGCTGATCCAGCAAGACATACAATTTCAATACTATCAGATTGAAATATAGAGCGAGCATATATAATATCAAAAATTCCCCAGGATTTTTTGGCTATTGAAGTTTTGAATGGGGCATCATAAATTTTAAAACTTTGTATAGAATCATATGCTAGATTACTTTCTGAACTCAGACTATATTGAATTGCAGATTTGACTTCGTCTTGCATTTGATTATAGATTAGAAAATTCTGTGTGTTTCTGTTCAGATAATAAAATAGAAGTACCAGAGTTCCAGTAAATACAGCAACAATAAAAGTGATAAATATGGCATATAATAGTATGCCACCATCATATCTTAATTTTATCTTAATTTTCTTTTTTGTCATCTTTCTTAGTTGACAACTTACCAGCATTTATTTGAAGGATTTTCTTTTTTGAAGATTTCTCTTTTTCAATAATTGGTTCCTCTTCTATTTCAACAGATTTATTATCTTCTTTTTTTTGCTTAAATTTTTTCTTCAATGAAGTAAAGAAGTTTTCTTTCTTTGGTTGAGATTTTTTATCTGTCTCAGTATTTTTTAATCCAGCGCTATTACTTTTTTGGATGATTAATGTATCGTTTTTCGTTTCCGATTTTATTTTTCTGTTTTCTTTAGGAGTAGGGGATTTATTAACTTTGTTTTTTAATAAACTATGGATTGAAAATTTATTTTTTGTTTTTTGATTTTTTGTTCCTGGGCTATTTATCTGCAATGTGCCATTTTTATATTTTTCTTGTCTGATTTGAGTACCATTAACATCAAAGAACACATGTGTACCTTTTTTGATTCCTTCATCATAGTATCTTATTTCACTTAGATTTCCATTTGGATACCATCTTTTCCATTCACCATCCTTTAGTCCTTGCTTAATAAATCCTTTGGTAATCATATTATTATTCTTGTCTAAAAGAATAAAGGCTCCATGTAATAGTTTTCCCTGGTATCCTCCCAGATTACTATGCAGTTCATTTAAGTAATACCAATAATACTTTTTATTATCTTCTACTTTTATTTTTTGTGGCAGGGTAAATACCTCCACAATCGCCATTGAATCGCCATAGTTAATAGTAACTTCTTTAGTTTCAGATGGATTAAAATCAATTTTCTGTGCGGATAAGCTGGCTGTAATGCAAAACAAAACAAAAATGTGTATATATTTTATATGCATTGAAAAAACTTGTTTCATAGCTGAATATCATTATTTTATAATTGACTTGCTTTGATTGTGAAATACTACAATTACGGAGTCAGAATAAATTTTTTTGATATATACATTATTATATATTTCTGATTCTGAAATGAAGTATTGTTCATTATCTATTTTTAACAGACCTTGAATTTTATTTGCTGACTGAATAGTGCCATCGAATTTAATAACAGGCCATTTAACAGGAATATCTGATTGATTAATAAGAGGTTTAGACTGTATTTTTTTTACAGAATTGTTTTTTTTACTACTGATTTGCTTTTTTGTTTTTCCTAAAAAGGGATCAGGATAGTTTGCAATTAATTGAATAGTGTCATCTACATATATTTTTTGTTCTGGTTTAGGATAATTAATTTTCTTAGGTATGGTGTAATTATCT
>JBDMZA010000584.1:0-6557 GCA_039770155.1 Clostridiales bacterium | reverse complement strand
CTTTTTTTGAAAATTCGTTAAACCATCGATATTTTCAGAAAAAAATTGTCTTATGAAATTTTTGATTATGCCTTATTGACAAACTTTCTAAATAATGAATATATTAAATTCAAGCCTGTTAACTAATTTGATAATAATTGGTAAATGAGTTATAATGTTAGTAGACTAAAAAATCCTAAGGTTTCCAATTATATTATTAAGATTTTGTATAAAAATTTAACATAATATAAGTTTTTCAATATTATATAACACCAAAATCAATTCATGCCTATATTATTAGTACATTTTATATATTATTTTTATTATTGATTAGCTAGATTAATTAAAATTAATAAATTTTCAAAAAAAAATGTTCTTCTATATTTATATCTAATATAGAAACAATAATAAAACAATGGGAGGTAACAAAATGGATGTATTAAAGGTTGCAGCAAAATCAAAACCACTTTCGCTAGCAGGTGCTTTAGCTGGTGTTATTAGAGAAAATGGATCAGCAGAAATGCAAGCTATTGGTGCTGGTTCAGTAAATCAAGCAGTAAAAGCTATTGCTATTGCGAGGGGTATAGTAGCACCATCTGGCATTGAATTAGTTTGTATTCCAGCATTTACAGATATTCAAATTGATGGTGAGGAAAGAACTGCTATAAAATTAATTGTAGAACCTAGGGGAAGATAGTAAATAAATATACAAATTTTTAGTATTTTTTAACAAATTAAAAAATACTAAAAATTAATCTTTCATCAATATGAAGTTACACCAGTTTATTTTTTGGATATCTCTAAATAATATTATCCACAAAAAAGTTGTTCCTACTAGAACAACTTTTTATTAAAATTATATTAATTAGTTAGTTAAAAAATCTATACAATATTTCTTAAATTCATTTTCATATACTTTTACTTTTACTTTTTATAGCAAACCAAATATCTGCTCTAGTATGTTTTAACTTGTGAGGATGATGGGACAACCCAATATTTAGAAACATTTGAAACACTCATATTACGATAACGAATTTGAGTAGTTTTGCTATCTGTTCTAGCTAGACAATTCTTCCCATTTTTAAAAGTTCCACCATTAAAATAAATATTACATTTCCATGTTGTTCCACCATTTTGACGAACAACTTTTCCAAAATCATCACAATACACATTATTCATTTTAAAATTACATGGTGCATTAATTTGGAAAACTTTATCACTTGCTTTATAAGCTTTACAATTTGTAATATTTACATTCTTTGATAAACTTCCTTTTTTAACTGTTAAAGCATCCTCTCCAACATCTTCCCATGTAACATTATTAACTGAAGCATTTCCGTACACATGTACTCCATCACAACCTGGTTTTGCAATTTTAACATTTAACAATTTTGCGCCATCTTCTAGTTTAAATATAGGTTTTTGACTTTCACTTTGGCTTCCGTCTCCCATACCAGAAGCAACAATTGTTTCTCCTTTTCCATCATATGTTTGACCAGACTTTACAACAATTGTACTAGTTATTTTTTTTGTTCCAGCTGAAACACTTGTCATCATTACAGACGAAACCGCAGCTATTACAACTGTAATAACAACCATTGAGATAATTAATTTAGAAACTTTTTTCATACTTTTTTCCTCCAAATTTTTATATCTATAATAAAGACAGTTAGCAAACATAACATTATCATCAGACTCACTAACTACCTTATTATGCACAATATCTCACTATACTTACTTTGTACAACCATTCAATTGAAGTAATAACATATTAATACATTTTTTCTAAACCATCCTAACTTTTTCTTTAAATCTATATCTTGTAAATTAAATCTAATCTTGTAAGTTAATCTAATTATATCACCTAAAAAATTTCAAAACAATACAATTTTCTTTTGATTTTATACTATTTTTTTTTTGCACTTTTTAAATTTTATAACATTTTTTCTATTTAACATTATGAAATATCACATTTTTAAAATTGGATAATCACCTAAATACTGTACTTCATTATTTTGAAATGTAGATTTATTTTTTGGTACTTCTTAATTACTTTAATTGTTTTTTATTTTATATTATTCTTAATTTTGTGGTAATATCTATAGTATAATAATATTTTAAATTCCTGTTATGTAAGGAGGACATTATGAAAGTAAATTTATCGGTTTTTTTGGAAGAGACTCGTCCAATTGCAAGACAATTAGTTGATGAACTACTTAAAACATATACTTATGTTTCCCTGCTTGGTGCAGACAGTATGGGTAAGAGATATATGGTTAAGAAAACAGGTGTTGATATAAATGATGCAAGGTTTAGTGAAAGAGGATTTGTACTTAGAGTTCACAATAGTGTAGGGTATATGGAATATGCATTTAATGAATTGAGCATAGATAAGATACCAGAAATTATTTCAAAAATTAATGAAAAGTCTAACTATTTAAAAGAGCAATTAAAAAATGCTAACCTTGTACAAATTAAATATGAAAAATTAATAGAAGACTCTATGAAGAAAGACTTTAACGAAGATGTGGCTATTCTACCTGAAAATATATCATATAAAGATAAGTTAGCAAAGATGAGAGATATTATGGAAAAAACCTTTGACTTATCAGATGAATTAATTGATGTAAGAGTTATTTATGAAGAAATGAACATTTCAAAAATATTTATTTCAAAGGAAAAAGATTTATCTCAAGCTTACATTTGGAGTAATACGTATATTATACCTATAGCTTCAAAAAACTCTCAAGTTAAATATATTCACTTAGGTAGCTCAGGTCTTAAAGGCGTCGAAATTTTAGATGAACTCTATGATCTCTATGAAGATTCTATAAAACAATTGAATTATGTTCTAAATGCTAAAACAATTGAGCCTGGAGAATATGATGTAATTTTAAATCCTGAAGTATCAGGTCTTGTTGCTCATGAAGCTTTTGGACATGGTGTAGAAATGGATATGTTTGTAAAAGGACGTGCAAATGCAGTTCATTATTTAAATAAAGCTGTAGCTTCTAAATTAGTAAATATGTACGATGGTGCAGCCTCTGCTAGAGAAGTTTCCTCCTATTTTTTTGACGATGAAGGTGTAATAGCTGGAGATACCAAAATTATTGATAAAGGTATTTTTAAAACTGGTATTTCTGATAATCTTTCAGCTGAAAGATTAGGAATAAAATCTACTGGAAATGGAAAACGTCAAACTTTTGAACATAAAGCTTATTCTCGTATGACAAATACTTTTTTTGGTGAAGGTAATAATTCTTTAGAATCAATGATTGCTTCGATCGATTATGGTTTTTTGTTAGAAAGTTTTAACAGCGGAATGGAAGATCCTAAAAACTGGGGGATTCAATGTGTAATTTCAAGAGGAAGGGAGATTAAAAATGGTAAATTTACAGATAAGGTATTTGCACCGATTATAATGACCGGTTATGTGCCAGATCTTTTAAAATCTATATCTATGGTATCAAAGGGTGTTGAATTAAGTGGTTCAGGATATTGTGGAAAAGGTTATAAAGAATTTGTAAAAACTTCCATTGGTGGACCATATATTAAAGCAAGGGGGAAATTAAGCTGATGTTTAGTTTTTTAATAAATTATTTGACAAATTTTGAAAAAATACAAGATTGGAAAATTATTGAACGAAAAAAAGACAGTATTGAATTATATTTTATAAAAAAAGAATTGGATATGCATAGAAGTGTTGAGGTTCTTTATTATGATGTAACTCTTTATGTTGAAAATAAAAAAGAAGGCAAAACTTATTTAGGAGAGTCTAATACAGTTGTAAGTCCGACAATGAAAGAATCAGAAGTTATTAAAGTTTTAAATGACTGTTATCAAGCAGCATGTTATGTATATAATAAACCATTTACTATATTAAAAAAGAAAATATCTAAAGATACTGAAGTAAATCAAGAAATATCTCCTTTTGCTTTAGATGAATTAATTAAAGGTATGTTTGAACATGATTTAAAAACAGAAGGTGGTCTAGGAGCTTGTGAAATATTTCTATACACCAGAAAATTCCATATAATTACGTCAAAAGGTATAGATGTAATTTATAAAAAACAAGATGCTATGGTAGAACTTGTATCATATTGGATAAATAATAAAAAAGAAGTTGAACTTTTTGATAATCTTTATTTTGGCTATTTAAAAAAAGAAGAACTCAGCCAAAAAGTTAAAGTATTGCTTGAAGAAACGGAAAAAAGAAGTAAAGCAGAACCTATGAAAGATTTTGAAGGAATTCCAGTCATTTTAGAGGGTGATAATGTATCCGAATTTTTTAATTATTTTGTTATGAAAAGCAATGCACAAACGATTTATGAGGGCATCTCAAATTATTATATTGATTTTAAAATTCAAAACAATCCCAAAGGGGATTTGTTAGAAATTACTTTGAAACCCTATCTAGAATCATCAAGTAGATCTACACCATATGATAATGATGGAGTACTATTAAAAACAACGCCTATAATTGAGGATGGAGTTGTCAAGAATATTCATGGTGAGCACAGATTTACATCTTATCTTGATTTACCAACAACAGGTATGATTCCTAATTTTTCTGTTGGTCTTGGAACAACTGATTTAAACGAATTAAAAACTAAGCCTCATATAGTACTTAAGAAATTTTCAGATTTTCAAACTAATAGTATGACAGGAGATTTTGGTGGAGAAATAAGATTTGCTCAGTACTTTGATGGAAAGAGTTATAATCCTTTAACATGTGGTACCATATCTTCTAATGTAAATAAAGTAGTAAATAGCATGAAATTTAGCAACGAAAAATTTCAATCAGATATATATGAAGGTCCTAAGGCAATAATCTTTGATAATTTAAAAGTAAGTAAATAAATTAGGAGAGCCTAAAAGATAATACCTACTTCTTTTCGTCTGAAGTTCGCTTAAATCGCACGAATTCATACTCGAGAATTAGAGTTTATTTTTTGGCTATCCCTAAGTTGTTTTTTTGAATTTTTAAATAATAATAAATTTTTCATAATTTCTTTCAGAATTTAATATTGAAAGAAATTTTTTTGGCTCTTATCGGGTTTTGGACTGATAATTATTTGCGAAACCAACATCCCTACAAGCGATTCAAGTAAACGCTTTCCTCGCACTTTAGAGTTATAAGTAAATTCAAAAAAAATTTGCAATTTCCATTTTTTTCATCCTAACAGTTTTTTCTTTATTATAATATGTTTGAGAGGTTTTTTCAAATATATTTTCATCAGTCTAAAACACGATAAGAGCCAATAAAAAAAGAAGTTAAGTAATTTAAATCTTAACTTCTTTTTTTTTATTTATAATATAACTAATTAAAATAATTAACTTTTTATATGTAAATTTATTGTATAAGCTTTTAATTGTTTAGTTTTTAATAGTTAATTTGATCATCTGAATTTATATATTCATCAAATTGCGAATCAGATATATTTTTAGAAGAAAATATTACATCCAAATCGTGTATAATTTCTTGAGATTTTATAAAATTTTCACCATTATAAATATCCATATTTATAACCAATTTATAAGGACCTTCTATTTCAGGAAGCATCATTGTAAAGTTACCGCTCCAAGCGTTATTTTCACCAGATTCTTCTGAAACAATTTCATTAGTTTCGTTATTTGCTTCTATTATTTTCCATGTATAAACTACATTAGGAGTCCAATAAGGTTTTTGTTTCCAAGATTCTAAATTATAATTATATATAATATTTCTTTTGGAATTTTCACAATTGAATTTTAAACCTGTTTTAATTTTATTATCTATATTAGGAGTTAAAATATCTCCTGTATTAGGGTCAAAATCTCTTTCTAATACATCTGTAGGTTCAACAGCATAAGAATTTTCTATTTCAGGAACAACATTTGAGGTCATAAATCCTATGTTGAATGGAACTTCAATACTTGCATAGGTTAAACCACAGAGCCATCCTAAGTATTTTCCGTCTACAAGTTCAGTATCAACATCTAATCTAAAGTTATTTTCTTCTGGAAGTAATGTATTTTCAGGAATATCAAATATTGTTTGTGAAAGTGTTCTGTGAGAACCTTTTAAGTTTCCTAATAATATTTCGCTTGAACTGTTTGCTATATATAGTTTATCAATTTCATGTTGGTTAGCTAAATTTGGCAAACGTCCGTCGTTTTCCACATCGTAAGCTCCTATAGACATTTTTGCTCCGTAGGAGCTGAAATTATTCATGTTAATGGTAAAATTCATGGGACCTGTGTCATGACTTAGTATTTTCCAAAATCCGAATCCGGAATCAGTTCTAAATTTCATCCTATTGTTTTTTATGTCGTAAATCATTTTAGTTTCACTTGGTATAGCTTCTGATGAATTATACATATGTTGAGGATATAGACTTACATCATCAACTAACTTAGGTGAAATATACGAGTTATCTTCTGCAAAACTATTTAATGACATTATCTGAAAAAGTAAAATTAAAAATATGGTAAATCCTTTGTATTTTTTCATAAAATCACTCCTTATAAAAGTTAATATATAATAATGATTTATATTACTAATATATCTAATGTTAACATAATAAGTAATATAAAAT
>JBDMZA010000583.1:0-3444 GCA_039770155.1 Clostridiales bacterium | reverse complement strand
GTAATATTAATATGGGGTGTTAATACAAAATCAGACATTATATTTCATCAAGAATTTTTAGATATGCAAAAAAATATGGCCAATTTTAATTTTATTCCTGTCGTATTTAGAGATAATTCGTATGATGGCGAAAAAGGAAGAATTGATAACAAAAAATTAAATAAAATATTTACAAATAGTTCTATTGATTTATCAGAAACTGGATTTTATATATGTGGTCCTAGTATAATGCTTAAACTTGTTTTAACTAGTTTAAAATCATTAAATGTTTCAAAAAAACAACTTCATCTAGAAAATTTCAATTTTTAGAGCAAATTTTATTCTAATTGAAAAATTTATTAACGAAAAAACATTCTCAAAATTTCTAATGTTTTTACAAAATTTCGAGAATGTTTTTTCTTGTAAATTTTCAATTGTACCCATTAAGCTAATTTTTTTATCTTTCTAATCTTACTTTTATTAGTAATTTATTTTTTTAAATTACTTATAAAAAATTAAATTACCTTTTTTTAAATTTAAACATATGAGTTTGCCACTTGGTTAAAGGATTTTTACCAGTATCATTGAAGTACTCAAAAGTTTTTTGTGCAGTTAGGTATTTACTATTGCTATCTTTAACAAAAAAAGTATACTTAAAACCACCTTTCTCTTCTTCTATCACATATGTCTTTAGGCAGTTTAAGAGATGTTCATTTTTCAAATCAAAAGGTATCCAGTCTGTTGTTGCAATAACTCCCTCATATTTAAAATTCACATTATTTTTATATAAATCTTCTATTCTCTTATGACCATACTGATATGATATATTAAGAAATACAACAGCATTATCAGCTAAGAACTTAGTTGAACCCTTTAAAACTTCTCTTCGATATCCAAACCCATCATCTCCTTTACTGAAAGGTGGATTTGCCAATATAAAATTAATATTACCAAAACATTTCGATTAAAATTATCATCCTCTCTGCTAAGTGTCATATATGAATCTGCTAATATAAAAATAGTTTTATTATTAACACTATTTTCTAAAGCATTCTTTTTTGAAATATTTAGATTATCTTTTGAAATTTCAAGGCCATATATTTTCTTAACTTCATTAATTTTTGCAGCAAGAATTGCCATACACCCTATTCCAGAGCCCCAATCGATTCCTATCCCTTTTAAAAAGTTCTTATTATTTACTATTGCTTTAATTAGGATATAACTTGCAGGAGTGAGTTTAAAAGTGCCATCTGGTTGAGATAATTTTATATTACCCAAACCATTTGTTAATTCATTGTCCAGTAAGACTAAATCGTATTCCATATTTTTCATCTCCTTTATTTATATTTCAAATAATTGTATGATTAAATATTCTATATAAAATATTTTATTTCTAAATTATATTATACCAATAATTAATAATCTGTGTAATTAATAATACATTATTTGGAATAATAAAATAAATTTTAAATTTTGTTTATATTTATTATTTGGATCTTATCGGATTTTGGAATGATAAGAGCCATAATTTTATTTTCTTTAATATAAAAATACAAAGATTCAATTTTATGTATATTTGACGATGAACTTATATATACCTTATATAGTCCTTTTTCTATTATCCACTGTGAAATTTCTGTATCATAAAGTGATTAATTACAAACCACATGTCGAATATGTAGTTTGACTAAGCCCTATAAGAGCTACACCATTACCAGTTACAGCTTAAAAGTATTAATCGTTCTTAAATGGTTAAAGAGATGTATGAAACATAAAAATCAAATACTTTTGTTGAATTTTTCTTTTGCTTCTTATGGAGATTAGGTTGTAAAAAACAATAATTTAGTAAATTTCAGCTTTTTTTAGGTCTTCTCTAAAATTTAAATTACATATTAACTATATAATTTAATAAATACTTTTTATATAAACTAATATTTATTTGGTGATATTGTAAATTATATAACTAAAATTTATAGCTTAATTCGAACCAAATCAATGCCCCATTTTAATGCTAATGGCAAAATTTTATTAGATTTAGATAAAACAATAGAATGGTGGAATATGCAATTAAAAGAATCCACAGAACATAAAAAATTACATGGATTAAAAAGAATTTGTAAATAAGAGAGGTATAATATGTCAATAGGTTCATTTAGAAAATTAAAGAATGAAGAATTGGAATTAAATGTCAGTTTAGGATTTGATGTTAAAGGTAAACGAATAAGAAAATTTAAAACAGTTCCGCAAAAAATAAAACCGAAGCAAAATTATTATTATCAAAATATGTAATAGAATGTTCAAGTAAAAATTATAAAACCATTGAAGATATTTCATTAAATGAATTTTTTAAAATATGGATAGTAGATTATGCAGAAAAATCTTTAAGAAAAAAAAACATCTCTCGATATAAAACATTATGGCCAAGAATTGATAAATGTCTTGGTCATCTTATGATAAATGATATAAAACCAAATCACTTAATTCAATTTTATAGTATGTTAAAAGAAGATGGTGTACGTCTTGATGGAAAACCTGGTGGTTTATCAATAACAACTATCAAACATCACCACACATTAATTTCCAGTATGTTCGAATATGCATTAACCTGGGAATTAGCAACTTTTAATCCTTCTAGTAGAGTTAAATTATCTAAACTTGGATTTTCAAATCGTGATAGTAAAAGAATCACAGAAGAAATGATTTATTCAATAGAACAAATTAAAGTACTATTAAAATTAATTGATGCTGAAGATATTAAGTATAGAACCTTAATTAATTTAGCCATTTTTACAGGTTGCAGACGTGAAGAACTTATGGGGTTAGAATGGAAAGATATTGATCTAAATACTGGTAAAATAAAAATCATAAGGTCAAGTCAATATAATATTCATGATGGAGTATATGAAGACGGTTTAAAAACATATAAGTCAAAAAGAGTCTGTCAAGTTCCTAATAAAGTCATATCATTATTAAAAATATATAAAAATTGGTGGGAATAGTGGTGGGATTTTAAATTTCATATTTTATTTTATAAAATTTAAATACTACATTTTCATACAAAATCAATTTATACATCCTTGATATAGACTTAACTACATAAAGGGATTGATTTTACATACAAGTAAAATCAATCCCTTTATGAAATATTTCAAAAACTTTTCAATATATTATTGACATTAAGACAAAATACATAGTATAATGAAATGGCTTTATAGGGGTGTAGTTCAATTGGTAGAGCAACGGTCTCCAAAACCGTAAGTTGCGGGTTCAAGTCCTGCCGCCCCTGTTTTTTGTTTTTTTATTTCAATCAATACAAATTTTCAACATCTTTATAAGAATATTCAAATTATTTTTATTCTTTTTAAAAGCCCTTTTTGGAACAATATATGTTTTCCCAACCCTTAAAGATATTATAATATTACCTAAATATTCCTTTATAGAACTTATGTTGTTATAATATATCTC
>JBDMZA010000582.1:0-3953 GCA_039770155.1 Clostridiales bacterium | reverse complement strand
TTTATGTTGTATTATTCTATTAATATTTGGTATTATTAAAGGGTAATGGCTAATAATTTTTAAAACAATTAAAAAAATATTATCACATTCTAATAATTTGAGAATGATGATTTATTTTTTTGATATCATTTAGGAGAATCTAAAAAATAATACCAAATTATTTTTGTCTGGAGTTCGCTTAAATTGTGCGAATCCATACTCGAGAGTTAGAGTTTATTTTTTGATTCTGCCTTATAAGAGAATATAAAAGATTCTCAAGCAATTAATTTGGAGGTATATAATGGATACAATTAAGTTCGATTATTCAAAAGCTTTAGGCTTTATAAAGGAATATGAAATTGAATATATGAGTAATCAAGTCAAAATTGTTCATGATTTAATTCATAATAAAGCTGGTGCGGGAAGTGATTTTTTAGGATGGGTAGACTTACCTGTAAATTATGATAAAGAAGAGTTTCAAAGAATTTTAAATATTTCTAAAAAGATTAAAGATGATACAGATGCACTAATAGTAATAGGTATTGGTGGCTCATATTTAGGAGCAAGAGCTGCTATAGATATGTTGTCTCATTCGTTTTATAATAATTTGTCAAAGGAGAAAAGAAAATATCCAGAAGTTTATTTTGTTGGCAATAATATGAGTTCTTCATATATATGTGATTTGTTAGATATTTTGGAAAACAAAGATGTATCTTTAAATGTTATTTCCAAATCAGGTACAACTACTGAACCGGCAATTTCATTTAGAATATTAAAAAAATTTATGGAAGATAAATATGGTAAAAGTGGAGCAAGTAAGAGAATTTATGCAACAACAGATAAAGAAAAAGGTGCTTTAAAAAAATTATCAGAAGTAGAGGGCTATGAAACTTTTGTTGTTCCTGACGATATTGGTGGTAGATTTTCAATATTAACAGCAGTAGGTCTATTACCTATTGCTGTTTCGGGTATAGATATTGAAAAATTAATGGAGGGAGCAGCTAAGGCAAGAGAACTATATAGTAATTCTGATATAAGTCAAAATGAATCTTATCAATATGCAGTGATTAGAAATATATTTTATAATAGAAATTATAAAACCGAAATTATGGTAAACTATGAACCAGCTCTTCACTATTTTACAGAATGGTGGAAACAATTATTTGGTGAGAGTGAAGGGAAGGATAATAAAGGAATTTTTCCTGCAGGCGTTGATTTTTCAACAGATTTGCATTCTATGGGTCAGTATATACAAGATGGAGTAAGAGATATTTTTGAGACTGTTTTATATGTTGAGAATTCAAAAAAATCTATGATGATAGATAAGGATAAAGATAATTTAGATGGACTAAATTTTGTAGCAGGTAAAGATTTAGATTTTGTTAATAAAAAAGCTTTTGAAGGCACACTTTTGGCCCATACTGATGGAGGAGTTCCAAACTTAATATTAAAAATAGCTAAACTTGATGAATATAATTTAGGCTTTTTAATATATTTCTTTGAAAAAGCTTGTGCTGTAAGTGGTTATTTATTGGGTGTTAATCCTTTTAATCAACCAGGAGTAGAAGCATATAAGAAAAATATGTTTGCATTACTTGGCAAACCAGGTTTTGAAAAAGAGCGATTAGAACTTGAAAAAAGGTTAAAAGACTAGAAAACTTTAAAATATATCCTAATATAACTAATATAAAAAACTATCTGAAACAAAAATCAGATAGTTTTTTTAGATTGTCGATACTGTGGTATTTTAATATAATAGTTACCAAAAAAACCTTATAATCATATAAGGTTTTTAGTAATGCGGGTGAAAGGACTTGAACCTTCACACTCTCGTGCCAGATCCTAAATCTGGTGCGTCTGCCAATTCCGCCACACCCGCCCGTGACTCTCATATAATAACATGTATAATGAATAAAATCAATACTTATTTTTAATTTTTTTGATAGTAATATAATTTTTATTTTTAATCTTTCTAAAATATAGATATTTTATTTGTACTATAGTAGAATTAGATGAATTATTCATAATAATTTTTGACTATAAATTTATTTTAATGAAAACTTAAAAAATTATATTATTTTTTAGGGTTTCATTATGAAATTATTGATTATGTCTTAAAAGAAACGAGGTTTGATAATTGGATTTTGTATTAATTATTTGCATTATTTTTATTTGTATTTTACTTGTATCGACTATAGCATTGATTTATATGGTTTATGAAGCGAGAACTTTAAAAATAGAAAGAGTAGTGTTAAATAATAAGAAAAAAATAAAAGCTATTCATTTGTCTGATATTCATATTAAGTTCTTTAGAATAAAGTATTTAGAAGTAAAAAAAATAATTCAGGATGAAAATCCAGATTATATTTTTTTAACAGGAGATTATATTGATAATATATCCGATATAGAAAAATTTATAGAATTTTTAGATATAGTATTTAATAATAGAAAATTTTACTTTGTTTTTGGAAATCATGATTATAATGCTTTAAGAGAAAATAAGAAAAGACTAAAAAACTTTATAGATAAAATAGAAAAAAAGGGTGGAGTTTTTTTAAATAATGAATCCTTAAAATTAAAAACACTTGATAAAAGCTTCAATTTAATTGGTATTGGAGATATAAGGTATAAATTAGATAATGTTGAAAAATCTTTTTTAAATGTTAATAAAGATGATTTTAATATTGTTTTATCACATAATCCTGATTTGATATTTAAAATTGAAAATAAAGGTACAAACTTATTTTTATGTGGGCATTTTCATGGGGGACAAATTAAAATACCATTTAAAATAGAATTTAATTTATTGAGAAATGAAAGAATGTGTAAGTTAGGCTATGTTTCTGGTTTACACAATTTTAGAGGTATTAATATTTATATTAATAGGGGAATAGGTAATGTTTGTTTTCCACTTAGGTTTTTATCAAAACCAGAACTAACAGTTATAGAATTTTAAAAATAATAATTAAAAAGAGAATCTTTTTTAGATTCTCTAACAAAATAATTATATTTTATAAAAAAAAACTGGTATAAGGAAACATCTCAGGACCTATCTCTCCATATAATTTGGAGTATAAACAGAAGCCTTAAATGGCAACCAGACAGTCATAGAATTAACTTTAGACTCACGGCTTTGCGTCACCACTTTTCAATGGTTTTGCCCTGTTCAAATAAATCACCTATTTACATCCCCTTATACCTGGAGGTAGGAATGAACAATTTGGTTATTTACATTATATCAAGTTATATTAATAATGTATATTAGCAAAAAGTAGAAAAACAACTTGTTATGATGAAATATGTCGAAAAAACACTGGCTATCTTGGAAATATGTAGTATTACAGAATTGTGTTCAAGTAAGTAAATAATTTTTGACCAGAAAACTATACAAAAAAACCTTGTATAATAATTTTATACGAGATTTTGGAAAAATATTAATAGATTCTTTTCATATTAAACTTGTTTAAATTTAGAGTTCATTGTTTGGATATTTAGAAGGTTTGATTTAAAATGGATAAAAAAAATCGGTATAAGGAAATATCAGGACCTATCCCTCCATATAATTTGGAGTATAAACAGGAAGCCTTAAATGGCAACCAGACAATCATAGCGTTAACCTTAGACTCACGGCTTTGCGTCACCATTTTTCAATGGTTTTGCCCTGTTTCAAATAAATCACCTATTTACATCCCCTTATACCTGGAGGTAGGAATGAACAATTTGATCAAGTTAATTATATCATTTTTTAAAATATAATAAAATTCTAATATTTAAGCATATGGCTAGATAAAACATATAAAATGTCGCAAAAGATCTAAAAAGCTCGTAATAACACAGAAAAATAAAAAATCTATATAATTCATCATAATATGATATAATTAGAATTGCAGAAATTAATAAAGATACAAAAATTATATAATAGAAAAACACTACTATGTAACAGGTGTGATAGTTTCATAACAGTGCTAAAAAAG
>JBDMZA010000581.1:0-5575 GCA_039770155.1 Clostridiales bacterium | reverse complement strand
AAAAGGTAATTTATCCATATCACAATCAGGTGCATAAATATAATTACTTGCTTTTCCCCAAAAAATATTATCTACATACGATTCTATTACTAATTCTGGTTCACCAATAAGTATATAGTCCACTCCTTGATCAAAAAAAATTTCTCTTGCTAATTGACCATGAGGACCAATTAGTAAAATATTTGCATGTTTATTTATTGATTTTATGCTAAAAATAGTTTGCCATAAAAAATCAAAATTCAAAGGTGGACATCTCCAAAAAAGATAGTTTGGAGAACTACTTATAATAAATAAATCCGTAGTTTCAATTTCTAATGGCATCTTGGAATAAAATGCCATATCAAATATATCAACCTTATAATTTTTTTTAAAAATTTCGTATATATATAATAATTCAATTGGTTGTAAAGCTTTTATAGAACCTCTAAAATTTTTATTTGAATTTAATGAAGTATTAAGTAAACAAATAGATTTCATAGTTACCTCTCTGTCTTTACATAATTTGGTTTTTTATTTTTTAACCAGGCTTTAAATAATAAATAATATGAGATGAATGGGCCAAAACATCTCCAAATACCTCGTAAAGGAGAAATTGAAAATACTATTAACTTTTCTAAAAAACTACATTCTAAAGCTATTTTAAAAGCTTTTTTCTTTTTATTTAAAAGATTTGAAAAAACAAGTATTGTTAAATTATAGTTAAGGATGATTGTTAGAATATATACAACAATAATAACTTTTTTTGGTAAATTAAAAAATAGTAATGAATATAAAAAAGATAATATAAAAATTAATGGACCTAAAAACCATTCAACATTTATAACAAACTCTTTTATTAACAAATAGTTAATATTAAATTTAGTTAATCTTTCATATTTTTTAAATTTATTTAAAATGTATTTTTTCTCTTTTGAGACATTTTTTACGCCACTATACCAAAATGCAGATTGATTAAAAATAGCCCTTAATGATCTGGCAGACTGTATATAATTCACCAAAGGAATTGTAGTGATATTTTCACCAACAAATGTAAATCTATAACCTAAAGGTGTATCTTCAACTGGTTCTGGAAAATTATCTATTGCTTTTAATTTATGGTAGTTAATAAAAAGACCTGTACCTACACAATATATAGGATGATTAAGAATTTTTATAAGTATATTATTATGTTTTAAATTTATTTTCTTTTCTTAATCTTGTTAGTTCAAAACCTAAATTCCATTTCAGTTGAAATAAAATATCACATTTTATAAATAATCCAGATAGATTTTTTTTTATGCTATTTAAATTATTTAAGCATAAAGATGGTTGCTGAATAATGGCAGGAACTTTATATTGCTGATTTTCCAGCATTTTATTAATAAATAATAATGTTGATTTATCAGGGTTTGAGTCTGCATCATATATACCTATATAAGTCATTTTGTCATTTAAGTATTTATTGGGAATATATTCTTTTATTTTATCCATAAAATAATTCAATTGAGATGCTTTATTTCCATTAACAAATGGATAATGACAAATTGATGTTAAATTATTTTCTTTTTTTATTATTTTATAAGTGGATAAAATATTATTAAAGTAGTCTTCTATAAAGTTTAGCCTTTCAGCCTTATTTTTAATATTGAAAATTTTATTGGCTATATTTTTAGCCATATCATCAGAAAAATTTTTCCTAAGGATATTTTTAATTTTATTATAAGAATCTTCTCTTGAAATACCATCCTTACAATTATTTAAAACTCTTTTGTATTCATATTGCTCTCTTTCAGTAGTTATAAAAATAATTTTATAAAATTTTTTTGGATATTTCAAAGAAGAAAGATTTTTCATAATCTCACTTACTACATTTTGTTCTCGAAGAACAGGAATTAACAGAATAAAATAATTATATTTTTTAGTATTTGCTATTTCTTGATTTTTATTATGCTTAATCCATTTATAATTAATATATGAATAGATATTCAAGATGACTCCATTATATAAAACTATTCCAATACATAGGATTGTAAGAAATAGAGAAATAACAAAAATAGTAGTTTTAATAATATATATCAGCATATATCTCCTAACTTTTATCTTAGGGAAACAAAAAAATTAATCCACATTTTCGAAAATGAATTCCTACATTCCAAGCGAATTTCAGGCGAAAAGAATCTGGTATTATTTTTTGGATGTCCCTATATTCTTAAATAACTGTTCCCATTCATTGAAATTATACATAAAACGGTTTCCTTTAATAAAAAATCCTTTAATTTTATCATTAAGTAATTTTTCAAGAATTAAATCTACCCTTCTCTTGTATAAATCTTCAGATATCATTCCAAGCCTTGTCCAATTATCATAGTATGAAATAGAAGGTGGTAATAATGCATTTTCTAATTTTTTAAAAACATCTTCATATGATGCTATTTCTAATGAATTATCTATATTTTTAAAATTAAACTCTGGTAGCAATATCAAATTTAATTCAGATGTTTTAACAACACTTGTATTCATAACTAAAGACAACTCAAACATTGATATAGAAATTTTCTCATTTACATAATGAGTCATTCCAGATAAAGGCAATATTTTTTTATTACTTTCAAAGTTACTTTTGTAATTGTAATTTATAAAATTTTTAATTACTTCATTCTTTGAGTACTTATCCAATACATATTCTTTCAACAAAGTAAATCCATTTAATACTTCTGGAAAAATATTTACTGAAAAAGATGTTCCACAAATATAAATTTTTTTATTATCATTAAATAAAATTACATTATCATTTGCCATAATTTTTGCATTATTCTTATATATACAATTTAAAAATATTGTTGTTTTACTACACCCAGATGGACCAACTATACACACACCAACATTGTTTGTTTCTGCTGCTGCTGCATGAATAGTAATTCCACCAGCACCAATAAATGAATTATGTATTATATGGCGTAATATTCTAACAGTATCTTTACTTTCAAAATCTTTTTCCGATTTTTTAACATAGAAAAAGCTATTATTATTATATAAACAAAGTATAAAGGATTTTTTGTTGCATTCCATAAGTAAAGCTCTATCATGAAATTCATACTTTATGTATTTACTAGTTTCATGGAGAAATACTTCCTCACCTTTGTAATAGTCTTGAATACTTCTTTCTAAATAATTCCACAATGTAATATCATCAAATGAGTATACATTGCAACACTTCTTCTCACATATAAATTTGTTAGAAAAAAGTATTCCCAAAATATTCTTTATGTTGTTTATCTGACTCCAAATATTAGATTTTATATCAATTTTACAAGCTTCATATTCTACAGTTACTGATTCATTTAATGATTTTTTCTTTTCTTCAATTAGCAATAGAACAATATTCCAATCCATCTTAGTTCCTACACTTTCTCAAGTATTATATTATCAAAACAAAGAACATCTATGCTTGTATGAAAGAACATATTAATAGCTTCTTCAGGTGTTTCAACTATTGGCATACCTTTTCCATTAAATGATGTATTTAAAACCATATAGACACCGCTTAAATTACCTACGGACTTAATCAGATTGTAAAAATGTTTGTTTTGTTCAATATCTACTGTTTGGATTCTAGCAGTTCCATCAATATGTATTGCTGCTGGTATTAAACATTTCTTTTCCTCTATTGTCTTTACAATTCTTAACATAAAAGGAGATTCACCATTAATCATGAAATAATCAGTACAATATTCTTTTAATACAGAAGGAGCAAAGGGTCTATAATGTTCACGATTTTTAATTCTATTAGTTTTAATAATATTATCAAAAGTTCTTACATCACATATTAAACTTCTATTTCCTAATGCTCGTGGTCCGAATTCTGATCTACCAGAAAACCAAGCAATTACCTTATTATTGCAAATCTTTTTTGCAACATATTTATAATATTCTTTAGGCTTTATAATAAAAAAAGTATTCATTTTTATATTTGAAATATTTCTTATAGCTTTGTTAATTTCATCTTCTGAATAAATTTTCCCTGTATATGCTTGTTTAGTAGAATATATTTTATATGGTTCATTTTCTGATGATAAGAAATAAGCATTATATGCTGCTCCAAGACATGTTCCAGCATCATGGGCAGCAGGATAAATATAAATATTTTCAAATTCAGTATTATCTAATATCAATTGATTTGCTAATCCATTTAATGCTACACCACCTGACAAGCATATATTTTTACATTTTGTTTTTTGGTATAAATATTTTGAACTATGTAAGATAATTTCTTCTAATATTTTTTGAGAAGTTGAAGCAATATCTGCCTTTATGGAAAAGCTTTTATATGAATATATCTTTTTAATCTGTTTTACAATACTATCTAAATTCAAATTAAATTTTCCATCAGGAAGTAACTTGATAAATTTTTTAAATATATCAAAATACTCTGGTTTACCATAAGCAGATAATGCCATTAATTTACCACTCTCAGCATGAAGTTTATTATCTCCAAAACATGTTACACATCCTAAAAGTTTAGATATTGATGCATAAAAACTACCTAATGAATCATTTTTTGAAAATTTCAGATTATTAAATTTCCAAAAATTATTGTATTGTTGTGAAATCGACTCTATTTTTTTTTCTTTTCTATCAAAATAAAAAAATGACATAGTTTCATTGTAAATAGTCTTATTAATAGGATCCAAATCAAAGCTACCTGAATTATCAATAACTAAAACTGCTGCTTCATTAAAAGGTGATGTCCAGGTTGTTGAACCTGCATGAGCAAAATGATGTCCCATATTTACAATTGGGTATTCTAAATATTCATGAACTATTCTTGGATCTAATATATGATTTATAGCTATTAAATTGATGCTATCTAATGTAATCCCTCTGTACTCCAAGCAGTTTTCAACTGATTTTAACCTATATGTTGATATTCCACACCCTCTTTTTTTACGTGTAACCCTTTCTTCCTCAACTGCACAAACAAGTTTTCCGTCTTCAATCAAACAACTTGAATAATCATGTAACGAACCACCAATTCCTAAAATAAAATGTTTATTATCATTTATTTGATTATAGTATTGAAGTGTTGAAAAAAAGATTTATCCATTTTCACATCCCCAATTCTGTTATATTTTTATTTACAATATCAAGAAATTGTTTAGAAGTTTCATTTTTAATAAGTTTTTTGGCTGTAACATAATCAAACCAATTATAATCTTCAAATTTATTATTTAATTTAGGAGTTTGTTTTTTAATTTCAACACTTAAACAAAATCTAAAATACTGTTTAGGATTATCTCTATATTGTTTTCTGACTGATTCTTCTATATTTATACAATGAAATTTGTTAGCATATTCTATACTTTCATATTCTAAAAAATTAATATCTTCTCTTATAATTCTAATAGTTGATATAATGGGATTCTCTCCCCTTTTCATGTCACCATTAAGATAACTCCATATTTCATTTTTTTTAAATAATAGGTATTTTACATATTCTACTTTACTATATAGAATCGTCTCAATTCCAAATGCTTCTTTTAATAAAATACTATTCAATAGAATTCACATCTCCTCCCGAAAAAATTCGAATCTTTTT
>JBDMZA010000580.1:0-6104 GCA_039770155.1 Clostridiales bacterium | reverse complement strand
CAAAAATTTCATAAGACAATTTTTTTCTGAAAATATCGATGGTTTAACGAATTTTCAAAAAAAGTTGACTAGTTTATTTTTTGATTCTGCCTAATATGATTTGATGTCAGGAGGAATTATGTCTAAAAATATAAATATGAAAAAATTATTTATTCTAGTGGTTATACTATTTTTAATATTATTTGTGTTAAGTTTTAATAAAAATGAAGAAAATATTAAAAATACAAAAGAAAATATGGTAAAAAATAATGACGAAATACTTTATATAGATGGTTCTGCTGCAGTTTATCCAATAATGGAACTAACTAAAAAGTTAGTAAAAGCTAAATATTTAAAGGGGAATAGTATTGTTTCTTCTAACAATACTTCAATTGGGATGGAAAAATTTATTGAAGGAAAAATAGATATATGTACTGCATCAAGACTTATAAACGAAAAAGAGATGAATTTATGTAAAGAAAATAAAATTATGTATGAGGAATATAAAATTGCTTATGATGGAATTGTAATTATTGTAAATAAAAACAATAAGTGGATTTATGAGATTGAAGAGGAAGATTTAAGTTTGCTATGGAAAAATAACAGTAGAATAAAGAAATGGACAGATGTAGAAGAAAAATTTCCTAATAAAAAAATGATTTTTTATACTAAAGAAAAAACTTCAGGCATTTATGAATGTTTTAAAAATCAAATATTAAATGATAACCCCATAAGATCCGATATAAATATAGTAAAAGATGAAAAAATCATCATAGAAAAAATTGTAAATAATAAGTATGCTATAGGATTTTTAAGTTATCCACAATATAGTGAGAATAAGGATGATTTAAGAGCAATAAAAATAATTTCAGAAAATACAATAAAAGGAGTTAGTCCTACTAAAGAAACTATAAAAGATGATTCATATTATAATTTAAAAAGACCATTGTATATTTATGTAAATAAAGAATCGAAAAGAAAAAGCCAAATGAAAGCATTTTTAGAGTATTTTTTTGAAAATGAAGATAAGTTAGTTGAGTTGTCAGGATATATACCTGTTGATTAGAGGTGTAATTTGCATGATTTAAGCGAATTTCAGATGAAAAGAATTTAGTATTATTTTTTAGGCTCGCCTAAACTGGTATATAAAAGAATATTATTATATAATATAGAATAAAAACTAAATTTTATTCCTTAAGGGAATTTTTTTGATTTGGCATATAGTAAAACGTATTTTCAAAAAAAACTGACTAAGGGATAGCCAAAAAATAAACTCTAATTCTCGAGTATGAATTCGGTATTATTTTTTAGGCTCTCCTAATTTAAAGGTCTCTTTATTTTACATAAATGTTAATGGAGTGGATAATATGAATAATGATATTGTAGAAGAAAAACTTAAAGATTTTGGATACAAATTAACTCCACAAAGAAAACTAATAGGAGGAATAATTAAAAAACATGAAGGAGAACATCTAAGTATTGAAGAAATACATGAGCTAGTTAAAAAAATGAATGAAGATATAGGATTAGCTACGGTATATAGAACAGTGTCTATATTAGTACAAATTGGTTTAGTCTTAAAAGTAGATTTTGATGATAGCTTTTCAAGATATGAATATAATAGTAATTTAGAAAGACATGTACATCATCATTTGATATGTCTTATATGTGATTCTGTAAAGGGAATTGATTATGATTTATTGGGTGATGTAGAAAATAAAATAAGTGCTACAGAAAATTTTGTTATAAAAAATCATATAGTTAAATTCTATGGATATTGTAATAAATGTATGGAGAAAAAAAGTAAGTGAATTAGTGATTTTCAAAACATCAATGCGACTTTTCTAGCAGTTCTCAGATATGAAGAATGAAATAGTATTTTTTAGATTCTTAAAGGACAATAAAAAAGGGGGACAATACTATGGAAGAAGATATTAAATTGTTAGATATACTAAAGGTTGGAGAAATTATTAAATCTAAGCATTGCCAATCAAATAATTGGGTAAATAATATAATAATGGATATTGATGATAAAAACATTAAAATTAATCTTGGCATGGATAACGAATATGTTAAAAGCATAGTAATGGTAGGAGATACTATTAAATGTAAGTATTATGTAAAGCATAAAGAATATGTTTTAGTGGGCTGGATAACTGATATTGAAGCAAATTTTCCACAAAAATTGGTAATTAGAATTCATGATATTGAATTGTATGAAAATCAGAGAGAATTTAAAAGATATGATGTATATATTTGTAGCGTTATTAAAAAAAGAAGGACTGATAAAAAAGGAATATTTACTATAATGACTAATGTTAGTTCGGGTGGGGCTGCTTTTTCTCTTAAAAAAGATATAAGTGAAGATTTTATGCAAACAGAAAAAAATGTAATGCAGGATATATATTTTTTTGAAATATATATTTCAAATGAAGTAACTTTAATTTTTCAAGGAGAAATAGTAAGAAGAACTAAGAGAGAAAGGGGATTAGAGTATGGTGTTAAGTTGATTGATATAGATAATGAAAATACATTAATATTGGATAATTATATTAAAGAACTTGAGAATAAAGATAAAGAGATTTATAATAAAAGTAGCTTTTGGACCAAAAATAGTAAATTTTATAAAGGAGAAAAAAATGGCTGAGGTGATTTTTAGGGAGGAACGATGCAAAGGTTGTAAACTTTGTATTAGTGTTTGTCCTATGAAAATAATTTATACTAAAGTTAAACTTAATAAAAAAGGTTATTATCCTTCAACGGTTACAGAAATAGATAAGTGTATTGGATGTGGAAACTGTGCTACTATTTGTCCTGATTGTGTTATAACTGTAGAAAAGTAAAGTTAAGAATTATTGATTTAGATAACTTTGGATATCCATTAGTTATTCAGTTAGGGGGAATTAAAAAAATGAAAGAAAAATTATTAATGAAGGGTAATGAAGTGATTGCAGAGGCAGCAATAAGAGCTGGATGTAGGTATTATTTTGGGTATCCTATAACACCTCAAACGGAAATATCTCATTATATGGCAAAAAAGATACCTGAATTGGGTGGTGTATTTCTTCAGGCAGAAAGTGAAATTGCAGCAATAAATATGGTTTATGGAACAGCATCAACAGGAAAAAGAGTTATGACATCATCATCAAGTCCTGGAATTAGTTTGAAACAAGAAGGCTTATCATATATGGCAGGAGCTGAATTGCCAGCTGTTGTTGTTAATATAGTTCGCTGTGGACCTGGATTAGGTGGTATTTTACCTTCGCAGGGTGATTATTTTCAATCTGTAAAAGGAGGAGGACATGGAGATTATAAAATGATTGTATATGCTCCATTCAGCATTCAAGAATTATATGAATTAACAGTAAAAGCCTTTGATGTTGCAGATAAATACAGAATTGTCTCAATGATAATGGGAGATGGTATTTTAGGACAAATGATGGAAAGTATTGAGTTTAAAGAAGAAGAGAAAATTATTAATTATGATAAATCTTGGGCAACTACAGGAACTGAAATGAAACGTGAAAGAAATATAATAACATCAATACACTTAGATCCAAATGTACTTGAAAGTTTAAATAATAGACTTTTTAAAAAATACAAGATTATTGAAGAAGAAGAATATATGGCAGAGGAATATAACTGTGATAATGCAGATATTATAATTGTTGCTTATGGTACTGTTGCAAGAATAGCAGAAAGTATAGTAAAGGAAGAAGAATTTGGAAAGTTTAAAGTAGGTTTAATAAGACCAATTACTTTGTGGCCATTTCCAAGCAAAATATTAAAAAAATATAATCCGAAAGCATTTTTAACAGTAGAAATGAGTTTGGGACAAATGGTGGAAGATGTTAAACTATCGGTAAATGATAGAGATAAAGTTTTATTTTATGGTAGAACAGGTGGAAATATTCCTACTCATAAAGATATTGTAAATGAAATTTATAAAATTATAGAAAAGTATAACAAAACTGGAACCTAATATTTAAAAGACATATACTAAAAGTTAGCTTTTTTAAGTAAAAGGTTTTTTATTGTTTTTAAATAAAGGATAACAAAAATAAATCATTATTTTAAAGAAATTAATTCTCAGACAAAAAATGTTGTATTGTTTGTCATTATAACTTAATACAAGTGACTTTTAGATTAAGAGGATGTGATGTTATTTTTTTAAGTTCTCCTTAAAACTATATCTTGAATTTAGAAGGTGATATAATATGAGTAAAATTTATAAAAGGCCACATGCTCTGGTAGATGTACCTAATCATTACTGTCCTGGATGTACACATGGTACAATACATAAATTGATAGCTGAAGTTATTGATGAACTAAGTATTGAAGGGAAAACTATAGGTATTGCTTCTGTTGGTTGTACTTATAACAGTTATGATTATTTTAATGTTGATATGATTCAAGCTGCTCATGGTAGAGCTCCAGCAGTTGCAACAGGAGTAAAAAGAGCAAATACTGATAAGATTGTTTTTACCTACCAAGGAGATGGTGATTTGGCAGCGATAGGCACAGCTGAAATAGTTCATGCGGCTGCAAGAGGTGAGAATATTACTGTTATTTTTGTGAATAATGCAATTTATGGAATGACAAGTGGTCAAATGGCACCTACAACTGTGGTGGGTCAGGTTACACAGACAACACCTGATGGAAGAAATTCAATGGACCATGGATTTCCTATAAGAGTTTGCGAAATGATAGCAACTCTTGAAGGTTCGGTATATATTGAAAGAGTTTCAACACATAATATTGTTAATATTAAAAAAACAAAAAAGGCAATTAAAAAAGCTTTTAATAATCAAATAAATAATGTAGGTTTTTC
The DNA here is from genome assembly GCA_039770155.1 of Clostridiales bacterium. Lineage (GTDB taxonomy): Bacteria > Bacillota > Clostridia > Acetivibrionales > JBDMZA01 > JBDMZA01. The sequence goes on along the minus strand of JBDMZA010000580.1, from coordinate 1,294 downwards.
AATTATTGAGGTTTTATCAACTTGTCCTACAAATTGGGGTATATCTCCTGTTGATTCACTAAAGTGGGTAGAAGATAATATGATTCCAGTATATCCATTAGGTGTATTTAAAGATAAGAATATGGAGGTAAAATAGTATGGAAGATCACCATCAAATAATTATTTCGGGTTTTGGAGGTCAGGGTATACTATCAGCAGGTAAAATGTTGGCATATGGAGGTATGATAGAAGATAAGTATGTTTCTTGGGTTCCTTCATATGGTCCTGAAATGAGAGGAGGGACTGCTAATTGTCATGTGATTGTTTCAAAAGAGCTGATAGCTTCTCCTATTTTATCGAAGGTTACAGCATTAATAGTAATGAATGAGCCATCATTAGAAAAATTTGAAAGTTATGTTAATCAAAATGGATTGATAATTTTAGATAATTCTATAATAAATAAATTTTCTGTAAGAAAAGATATTGATGTTGTTGCTATACCTGCAACTCAGTTAGCAAATGAAATGGGAAATGTAGCTTTTGCAAATATTATTTTACTTGGGAAATTGATACATAAAACTAATTTAATTTCTAAGGAAACCATAATAGAATCTTTTAAATCAATTTTACCTGAAAAAAAACACCATTTGATACCAATGGAAATTAATGCACTTGAATTAGGTATGAAATTTTAAGTTATTATTGAAAAGAGTTGTTAGGGATAGTCAAAAAATAAATCCATATTCTAAAGGATGAATTTCTATTTTTTAAGTGAACTTAAGGCGAATAAAATTGGGAGTATTATTTTTTAGGCTATCCTAAGGATAACCTAAAAAATAATTATTACTGCAATTATGATGTAAATTATTATATTTAATATTTTAATAATGTGAGGATTTTTTCCTAGAAAATCAGATAATTCAAATATTGAGTTAGGGATAGCCAAAAAATAAATCCGCATTCTAGAGAATGAATTCGTGTTTTTCAAGGGAACTCTAGGCGAAAAGAATTGGATATTATTTTTTAGTATATCCTTAATTTTATATAATATTAATACTATTAATATTATAGGTATAATTAAAAATACATTGTATATTATTAAATATAAAAATGAAATTAAATTAAATTCAGGATTTGAGTAAATAATTGTTAGGAACTTAGATAGATATATTTGACCTGTACATAAAAATTCTCCTGTTGATATAATTATACTTAGTAAAAAACTTGCTGTAATTAAGTATTTAGTGTCTTTAATTTTAAGTGCTATTTTTTTATTGAATTCTCTTAGCTTTAATGGTAATTTTAATTTAATATT
>JBDMZA010000579.1:0-10633 GCA_039770155.1 Clostridiales bacterium | reverse complement strand
AGGCAGAATCAAAAAATAAACTAGTCAACTTTTTTTGAAAATCCGTTAAACCATCGATATTTTCAGAAAAAAATTGTCTTATGAAATTTTTGATTATGCCTAAGTTAATAACCTTAATAATAATAAAAAAATAATTCAGTGCTAGCAAAAAAAAATAACTCCCTACTCTCAAAAATAAAATTGTACATTTCAAGCGAATTCTAAGCAAAAAGAATTGGCTATCACTATCATACAATATTTAATTATATAGTATTTTATTTAAATATAAAGTAAAATTTAATAGAGGATGCAAAAATTCACCTTATTAAGGGATATTCAAAAAATAAACTCTAATTCTCGAGTATGAATTCGCATGATTTAAGCGAACTTCAGATGAAAAGAATTCGGTATTATTTTTTGATTCTGCCTAAAAAAAGTGAATCTGATCCTACTAAATTTTTATATTAATTATTAATATTTCTATGTTATGGCAAAATAATCTATTGAATGTCAACTGTATTAAAGTTAATATTTACATATAAAAGTGGATCAATACATTCTTAATTAATAGAAAATCGGAGAATTAATTATATGAATAATAAAAATATAAGCTTTTCAGATAGAGCAAAAGAATTAGTAAAACAAATGACATTAGAGGAAAAAATATCACAAATGCTTCACAAATCACCTTCAATAAAAAGATTAAATGTCAAATCATATAATTGGTGGGGAGAGGCATTACATGGAGTCGCTCGTGCAGGAGTTGCAACAGTATTTCCTCAATCAATTGCTTTAGCTTCAACTTTTGATAAAAATCTTCTCTTTGAAATAGGTGATGTTGTTTCTACAGAAGCAAGAGCAAAATTCCATGAATTCCAAAGAAATAATGACCATGACATTTACAAAGGACTTACATTATGGGCTCCAAACATCAATATATTTAGAGATCCTCGTTGGGGACGAGGTCAAGAAACTTTTGGAGAAGATCCTTATCTTACAAGTATTTTAGGTGTATCATATATCAAAGGGCTTCAAGGAAATGATCCTAAATATTTAAAAGTGGCTGCTTGTGCAAAACATTTTGCAGTACACAGTGGTCCCGAAAGCAAACGTCATGAGTTTAATGCAGTTGTATCTGAAAAAGATTTATATGAAACCTATCTACCTGCTTTTTATGAATGCGTAACAAATGCTAATGTAGAAGCTGTTATGGGTGCATATAATCGAACTAATAATGAACCATGTTGTGGTAGTAAAACCCTTTTAACAGATATTCTCAGGAAAAAATGGGGTTTTAAGGGACATGTTGTTTCTGATTGTTGGGCAATTAAAGATTTCCATGAGAATCACCTCATTACCAAAACTGCACCTGAATCTGTTGCATTAGCTGTTAAAACAGGTTGTGATTTAAATTGTGGAAATTTATTTATGAATCTAATGCAAGCAGTAGATGAATCATTAATAAGTGTAGAAGAAATTGACACAGCAGTTATCAGATTATTTACAACAAGAATGAAATTAGGAATGTTTGATAATCAAGACTTAATTAGTTATTCAAATATTTCCTATGAAAAAAATGATTGTATTGAACACAGAAATTTTAACAAAGAAGTTTCTAAAAGAACAATGGTACTTCTAAAGAATAAAAACAACATTTTACCTATTGATAAAAATAAAATAAATTCCATTGCTGTGATTGGACCAAATGCAAACAGTAGAATAGCTTTAAAAGGAAATTACTTTGGTAGTCCCTCAAAATATGTAACTGTTTTAGATGGTATAAGAAACATATTAGGTAATACTAAAAGAATATATTATGCAGAAGGTTGTCATCTATATAAAGACAGAACTTCTAATTTATCAATGGAGAAAAATACATTTTCAGAAGCAGTTTCCGCCTCCTCATATTCTGATTTAACTATACTATGTCTTGGATTGGATAGCACCATAGAAGGAGAAGAAGGTGATGTATCTAACGAATACGCAAGTGGAGATAAATTAAGTTTAAGTCTTCCTAAAATCCAGCAGGATTTAATGGAGACACTTCACAAAACAGGTAAACCGATTATCCTGTTATTACTTACCGGTAGTGCACTTTCAATTAACTGGGCTGATAAAAATATACCTGCAATAATGCAATGCTGGTATCCTGGTGCTGAAGGAGGTAATGCGATTTCAGAAATCCTATTTGGTCTTAGTTCTCCATCAGGAAAATTACCAATAACATTTTATAAATCTACAGAAGAATTACCTGATTTTGAGGATTATTCTATGGAAAACAGAACTTACAGGTATATGAAAGAAGAAGCATTATATCCATTTGGTTATGGCCTAAGTTATACAAAATTTAAATATTTTAATATTAAGAAAACTACAGAAAATTTACCTCCTAATACGATATTAAGTATTTCATTCCTTATAAAAAATACAGGTATATATTCTTCATATGAGACAATTCAATTTTATATAAAATTGCTTGATCCTGTGAATAAACAGCCAAAATGGTCATTAAAAGATACTAAAATTATTTCTCTTACAGCCAATGAATGTTTAAATATAAATTTTGATGTTACTTTTGATATGCTAACTTATATCGATGACAATGGTAATAAAAAAAATCACAAAGGTGATTTTGAACTTTATTTTGGTGGAAGTCAACCTGATTTAAGAAGTCAACAATTGTTAAAAACTAAAATAAACAAAATTTTATTTAAAAAATAAAATGGAAATGGAGGTTTAGCAATGCATAATATTGACAATATTATACCTACAATTAATTGTTTTGTTAAACGAACAGTTACACCTGATTGGAAAATTTCCAAAGACAAAAGCAAATTTCATGAACTTACATTTGTTAATGAAGGTAATTTAACTTATGTAATAAATGATACTGAATATAAGGTGATTTCAGGAGATTTGATTTACATTCCAGAAGGTACTAAATACAATGTATATACAAATAATAGGTCATTATCAAATTTATATACATTTAATTTATTTTTTTATGATCAATACCATGAAAAGATATGTCTCCCCTTTGAATACTTAATACACATTGGTCACAACGAAGAATTACTTGAATTATTTAATGAGTTTTTTAAAATATGGATTGAAAAAAAGCCTTACTACAAATTAAAATCTCGATCAATTTTTATGGAGGTTATTTATTGGGTTGTTATTTTTTCCTATAATTCAGAACAAAATAATTATTATGATATTAGGATAAAAAAAATAAAAAACTATATTTTAGAAAATTATAATAAGATTATAAAAATCAAGACACTTTCTGATTTAGTAGACTTAAATCCTGTATACTTAGGTGCATTATTTAAAAAAGAAACAGGATTATCTATTAAAGAATATATAACAAATATAAGGATTAACTATGCTGAAACACTTTTAAAAAATGATAATTTCAGTATAAGTTATGTTGCTTCTCAAAGTGGTTTTGATGATATTTATTATTTTAGTAAAGTTTTCAAAAAAACTAAAGGTATTCCACCTTCTCGTATAGAAAAAATAAGTAATGAACAATATGTATAAGGCATAGTCAAAAATTTCATAAGACAATTTTTTTCTGTAAATATTGATGGTTTAACGAATTTTCAAAAAAAGTTGACTAGTTTATTTTTTGATTCTGCCTGACCTTACAGTTTTATTGTAATTAGATACAAAAAAAATAATTCTACACTTTAAAATAATAACTCACATGATTTTAGTAATTCTTAGATTTTAAAAATGAGAATTCATTTTTTGTATGCCCTTAAGACAAATTATGTTTATACAAAATTTAGTTAATTATAACTGTTACAAAAATACTTATTAATATAAAAGTTTTTATTAATTTAATACTAAAATGTTTAAATTTAAACTTTACTAAAATTTCTTCACTAAATAATAGTAATATGGAGGTAATGAGAATAATAAAAAAAGATAATACTAATACATTAAAGTAAGATAAATAATTTGTTAAATTTTTCATAACTATATGATAATCATTTACAACTAATGATGTTAATAAATATGTAATTCCCCAAAGTGACCACTTATTCTTATTATAAAAACCTATTGATGAGATAATAAAAAATGTAATTATTATAACCATCTTCATTTCAATAAAAACTTCAACATTAGTCTCATAAGTATAGTTAATTACTAAAAAACCAATAATAAGTATTGTTGAAATTATTAAAAAATTAAGGTTAATTAACTTAAAATGATTATCTGTATTTTCTATAACTTCATCATTATCTTTTATTGTATTTTTATTCACAACAAATGTACCTGAAATTATATCATGATATGTTTGATTTTTTTTTGTAAATCCTGATATTATAAAGCCTAAAAAAATAACTATTATTGAAATAAAAAATTTATAAAAGTTTCTTATTAAAGCTCTTTTAAGCGAAATCTTATTTCTATACTTATCTGTAACCTTAAGTCTAAATACTTTTTTACCGATGCTTCCTTGTAGTTTTGAAGATTCAAATATAGAATAGTATAAAATTGTAAAACAAAATGCTATAAAGAAATACTTTTGTACAACAAAAGCATAAACTGGAATCAACACTATTAAAAAATCTAAAATACTTGCTTTAACTCTATTTTTCAAATTCGGATATAACATTTTCTCTCCCTAAAATAAATTAAAATAAACATATGTCTCTAACATATATAAAAATGTCTCCTTAAGAATATTATATTTTAGGCTAAAATTCAATTTCAAGTTTATTTTATTATAGGAATTTCTGACACTTCACCATATGGAATCGGTCTTCCTGATATTATTCTGGCTGATTGCCATTTAGTAGATTGTTTGCTATCCTTATCTACTTTTATTGTCAGAACACCTGTTTCATTACTGGGATAATTAGAATGATACCAGGCAAAATTACCTAAACCATAAGCTACAGTTGTGTTTTCAATCTTTTCTAAAGGTTGAATCAAATGAGCATGACTTCCTACTATAATATCTGCACCATTTTCTACAAGTCTTTTTGCAAGATTTTTTTGTCTTTGGCTTGGATTTGATTCTTTTTGTATTCCCCAATGCATAAAAACAATAGTAATATCAACTTTTTTATCTAAATCTGATGTATTTTTAATTAAGTCCTCTGTCCTTTCACCCATAGCAAAAGCTAGTCCTGGTCTTTTCTCATCTGCCATCCATATTTCACCTAGATGTTCCTCATGTACATCATTAGCTGCAATAATACCTATATCCCAACCTTTGATTTTAGTAATATAAGGTTTCCAAGCTTCTTCAAAATCATTACCTATGCCAAGCATAACAGGAGTTGATGGCAGCAAGCTTGCCTTTAAAGTATCCTTTAAACCTACAATACCATAATCAAAACCATGATTATTTGCCAAACTTACAACATCAACTCCATCTTCATACAACTCCTTTAAAATAGAAGGTTTAGTTTTAAATAAATATTTTTTTGGTTGTGGAATTGCATCATCGCTTGTAACAATAGCAGTTTCTAAATTCACCATAGATAAATCTGCTTTTGCCAAGACTTTTGATATGGATCCTAATCCTTCTGTTTCCAATATTGAAGCAACACCTTCTCCATGTATATCTCCAGCAAAAGCAAAGGTTACATCTTCTTTTTTTACAGGAATAGAGGTAGGATCTTTATTAATTGTAGGCTTAATAGATTTTTTAGTTTTATTAGTTGTATTAGTTTTATTAGTTGTATTAATTGTTTTATCTGTACTTTTATCTACACATCCTGAAAGTATAAAAATTGAAATTACAAGATAGCATATGATATAACTTTTTATTAAAAGTCTTACTAGTTGAAACATATTCATATTATTGCTCCTTAGAGTTAGGAAACCCTAAAAAATAATATCACATTTTCAAAATCTTATAATCAATAAAATCTTGTGCTTCATTATTTTAAAAATGTTGATTTATTTTTTAGATATTCCTAGATGCTTTAGGCATAATCAAAAATTTCATAAGACAATTTTTTTATGAAAATATCGATGGTTTAACGAATTTTCATAAAAGTTGACTAGTTTATTTTTTGATTCTGCTTTAATGTTCGATGAAATTTCACATTCCACCAAACCAAATATTATAATCATCAATTAATATTGTTTCATTAGTATTTTTATTATATACATCAAGTTTAGAAAAAGGAACTATCCTTTTTTTCCTTCCAAACTTAACATGAGCAAGAACACCAAATGACTCATTGATTCCACAAGTTCCAATAATATTTCCAATTGTTCCTGATTCAAATTCATCTGTTTCGCCTAAAAAAATTACTTTAACAGGAAATTTTAATTCATTTATAAATTTACTTTCCCAGGCTCCCATAAATTCATCTGAATATATATTATCTAAACCCGTTTTTTCTATAAATACTTCCATACGTTTTTCATATTCCTGATATCTTTTTTCAATTAATTTTGGCTTTATTGATGTAACATTACTTTTTTTTAATTTTATGTATTCTATCTCAATTTTATCTGAAATTTCGTTTATTATATTCTTAAACTTTTCAATATTTGTTTCCTCTTTTATTTTCTTTAAACCAATAACACCATCGCTATATAAAATATCTACACCTGTTTCTCTTAAATTATCAATTTTAATTTTTTTGACTTCATCCCACATAATATAAATATGTTCCTTAAACATGCTACTTTCTATATATATACCATTCTCATATAAAATAACTTCGCTGTTTAAAATTACAAAATCCATATTTGTATTATCTCCATGATAATCAAATTTAAATGTCTCTATTTTTTTACCATAATCATTTTTTATAATATAAAACTTATTTTCCATAGCAAAATCTCCAAACTTTTTCTATAACTGTACAATAGTATAGTTATTATATATAGTTAAAAAATTCATACTTGAGAATTAGAGTTTTTTGGAAATCCCCTAGTAATTTTTATCAGCATACTCAACCCATCCACCTGATTTAACAAGTGTTTTATCAAACTCACCTATTTTAAAATCTATAGTATCTACTTCCCCACTGTCATCAATACTTATTACTTCTTTTTCTATATCAATACTCATTGAAATTTTTTTATTACTATATTTATTAAATAAGTATTCAATTTTATCTTTTGGAATATCTATAGCAATCATTCCACAGTTAAACATATTTTGTCTAAATATTCTTGCAAAATTTTCTGCTATAACAACATTTATATTATTCATTTCTAATGCCCAAGGTGCATGTTCCCTTGATGAACCACATCCAAAATTTTCTCTTGTTACAATTATTGATTTATTTTCAATATCTTTTGTAGGATTAAACCCTTCAATCTTCAAATCTTCTAAGAGATATGGTTTCAAAGCTTCTTTTGTTATCTCTGTAAGATATTTTGCTGGAATAATTTCATCTGTATTTATGTCTGATCTATTTAAAAATAATACATTTCCTTTAAAATTTTTCATTATTAAACCTCCCCTTTATAAAGATTTGAGTTGGTAATTTTTCCATTTATCGCCGTAGCCGCAGCTGAAGCAGGACTCATTAAATGTACCAATCCACCTTTTCCCATTCTGCCAAAGAAATTTCTATTTGTTGTAGATGCACATTTTTCTCCATCTGCAAGAACTCCATTACTCATTCCAAGACATGCACCACAAGTTGGATTAGTTACACAAAATCCTGCATCAGAAAAAATCTTAATAATACCGGCTTCAAGTGCTTTATTATATATATCTGGTGTAGCAGGTGAAAGAATCGCCCTTAGATTATCACTAACTTTTTTACCTTCTAAAACTTTTGCAGCAATCTTTAAGTCTTCTAATCTTCCATTTGTACACGATCCAATATAGACCTGGTCAACTTCACTATCTTCCATTTCTCTAATTGGTTTAACAAGATCAGGCTTATATCCATAAGTTGTCATAGGCTCTAAATCACTCAAATCATGTTCAATTACTTTTTCAAAATTTGCATCTTCATCACTTATCCATTTTGAATATTCTTCCAATGCTTTTTCTTTTGAACTGAATTCATCCTTTATAAATGGCCATAAGTAATCAACAGTAGTCATATCAGGATAACATACTCCACTTGTTCCTCCAGCTTCTATTGCCATATTGCAAAGAGTCATTCTAGATTCCATTGTCATATTATCTACAATAGGACCAGTAAATTCTAAAACAGAATTTGTTCCACCATTCATTCCTAATTTCGAGATAACATACAAAATCGCATCTTTTGCATAAACCCCCTCTGGTAATTTACCATTTAAAACAAATTTAATTGTTTTTGGACTTTTAAAAGCACAAACACCTTTTAAAATTCCAACTTCAAGATCTGTTGTACCAATTCCCGCAGCAAATGCTCCAAAAGCTCCATGGGTACAAGTATGAGAATCACCCATTATAACAGTATATCCAGGTCTTACAAATCCTTTTTCTGGAAACAACGCATGGCAAACTCCATTTTTTCCAACATCAAAAAAATCTTTTATACCAAGTCTTTTTGACCACTCTCTCAATATTTTACCTTGTTCTGCTGTTTTAGAATCCTTTGCTGGTGTTACATGATCAATAACAGCTTTAATCTTTGTTGCATCAAATACTCTATCTTTTCCTCTTGCAATCAAATCTGTAATTGCAATCGGAGTTGTTATTTCATGACAAAATACTGCATCCAATTTTAAAACATTAATTCCCTCAAAGGGTCTATTAACAAGATGATCTTCGAAAATCTTTTCGGCTATTGTTTTTCCCATATTTTCCTCCTATATATTTATAACAATTTTAACGATCTATCCTACAACTATATAATTTATTGACTTATATCATATCAAAGCCATTAGTTGCAATCAAGATTTTTTTGCCTTTGAAACAGCAAAAAATAAACTAGTCAACTTTTTTTGAAAACTCGTTAAACCATTGATATTTTCAGAAAAAAATTGTCTTATGAAATTTTTGATTATGCCTAATATATATTATTCTAAAAAAGCATTACCTAATTTTCTAAAATATTGATATAATTAAAAAAACTTTATTATAGCAGATTAAAAAATAATAAAGGAAAACAACTTTTTTCTGAATATGCCAATACTCTAATGAATTTTTTAAAAGTTGACTAGTTTGTTTTTTTATTCTGCCTTACTTTTAGGAGGTCATTTCTTTGACAGTAAAAAATGATTTTACAATTATACCGGAGCCAAGCCTTAGAAGGCTTCCATTATATTATGATTTTTTGAAAAGACTTGAGACATCTGATATAAAATTTATATCATGTACAGAAATCGCACAAAATTTAGGTTTTAACCCTATTCAAGTAAGAAAAGATATTGAATATACTGAAATTATCGGAAGACCCAAAGTAGGTTACAATATAAAGGAACTAAAATTATCAATTAAAGATTTTTTAGGATGGAATAATTCAAAAGATGCTTTCTTAATTGGTGCTGGACATTTAGGTATAGCTCTTTTAGGCTATAGAGGATTTATGAATAGTGGTATAAATATTATTTCAGCATTCGATAATGACCCCAAAAAGATCGATTCTATATTTTTTGGCAAAAAAATTTTCAATGTATCTATTTTAGGTCAATTAATAAATAGAATGAATATAAAGCTCTGTATAATCACAGTTCCTGCTCCATCTGCTCAATCCATTGTAGATATAGCAATCAAATCTGGTGTCAAAGTAATATGGAATTTTGCTCCATGTATATTAAATGTTCCAGATACAATTTTTATAAAAAATGAAAATCTTACATCTTCATTAGCTATTTTAACCAGAAAATTAAAAGACGACTTTAAATAAATCATCTTTACTATTGTTAATATAATAAATTTGTGATAAAAATATAGTTAAAAATAATATTTACTGAGAGGTATAATCATAATGGATTGGATAAGTATTTTAGAAAAAAAATATAAAAACTATGTATTAAAGGATTTAGTTAAAATTATTGTTATAATTACAATATTTGTTTTCTTTACTAATTCTTTAGATAAATCCAATTCAATAATTCCTAAAATGCTTTTGGTTCCTGAATATGTTCTTAATGGGCAAGTCTGGAGATTAATAACTTTTATTTTTATTCCTGAAAGTTCAAATCCACTTTTTGTTATTTTATCTCTTTATTTATTCTACATCTTTGGTAAATCCTTGGAACAGCTTTGGGGAAATTTTAGATTTAATCTATATTATTTTATTGGTATTTTTTCTGCAATTATCGCTGGTTTTATTACAAAATCAGGAGAACCTGTTTTTTTAAATCTTTCAGTGTTTTTAGCATTTGCATATCTCTATCCACACTATAAATTAATGGTATTTTTTATTATCCCTGTTAAAATTAAATATGTGGCTTGGTTTTATTTATTTTTTGTCACATATTCAGTAATTTTCAGTAAGTTTAGTTTAAAAATTGCTGCTGTATTATCATTTTCAAATTTCATAGTCTTTTTTGGCAAAAAAATCTTAGACTCTAAAATAATTCCTTTGATAAAAGCTTTTCATAAAAAACAAAAGCGTAGAAAATTTAAGGTTATTGTACCTAATAAAGAAAATTAAAAGAAAATAATAATAATTATTATTTTCTATAAGGCATAATCAAAAATTTCATAAGACAATTTTTTTCTGAAAATATCGATGGTTTAACGAATTTTCAAAAAAAGTTGACTAGTTTATTTTTT
>JBDMZA010000578.1:0-9797 GCA_039770155.1 Clostridiales bacterium | reverse complement strand
TTTCTTTTTTTTTGCACTTTTTAAATAGATAAAATTATTAAAAATATTAAAATATAGCAAATAAATAATATTATATTAAATTAAAAAGGAGATAATAATTATGTGTTTTTTTTTATTATGGGGATTAGGTTTGATTTCAGCGGTAATACATCTTTTTATTAAAGGATTTCCAGTTTTGCGATGGGTGGTTTTTCTGGACTAAAGGGTATTTTATTAAAAGTAATTCCTAGAAAACAAGATTTAAAATGGTTTCCAATTTTGACAGGTGTTTTTGTATTATTTGCTTCATCAATGCATTTTGGTTCAAAGTTATTTGGCATAGCAGTACCTGAAATTACATATACAATACCACAAATTATTATGAAAGCATTATGGAATTTTATTGAGGAAACAGGATTGATAGGTGGCATATTTGGGTGGATTGGATTTTTACTTCCATTTTTACAAAGTAAGTTTAAAAATAATATTACAAGTGCTTTATTAACTGGTTTTATATTTGGATTGTGGGTTTTACCAGGCTATACAATTTCATCTTTTGGAACTGAAACATCATATGTATTTTATGTTATTCAGTTAATGGTATTTGTTTTATTTCAAAGTTATATATTTAATATAACAAAAGGAAATCTTAGTTTTTATCTATTTTCATTTTGGTTGGCAGCTACTGGTAGTAGAATACAATTGTATTATTTTAATTCACAAGTTCAAATTTTACAAATTAGTTTCTTTTTATTAGCTTCTATTGTTATACATTTTGTATTTAAAAAATATAAAGTTAAATATACATTACAAGAATCACCTAAATTTATTAATTGTAATGTTTAAAGAATTAGTTTTTAAATATTATTGTACAAAGAATTTCAATGTTAGTTGGAATTCTTTGTTTACACTTTTTAATTGAATTTGACCTAAGAGGTGGGTATATATGCTTTTCAATTGACTAATAAAGCTACAAGTGCAACATTAGTTACTTTGTTTACATTTTTACCAGCTTTTATTTTACGACCTATAGGTGGAGTTTTTGCTGACAGAATTGATAGAAGATTATTAATGTTTTTTGGAAATATTGGTTCTTCATTTGGTATATTTTTAGTGATAATTATGATGAGTCCATCTAAAGAAAATTTATGGATGATTTACCCTGGTATTGCTGTAAGTTCTATATTTTATGCTTTTCAAAATCCAGCATATAAAGCTTCAGTATCAGATTTTTTTACCAAAAGAATGCTATTCAATATTTTAGCATATGGATTTTCTGGAATCTTAGCTGATAAATTGTTTAATCCTATGTTTATGCCAGATGGAATCTTAGCAAATAGTTTTGGGAAAGTTTTTGGAATAGGTCAAGGAAGAGGTATAGCATTTATATTTTTTCTTTCAGGTATTTTTGTTATTTTATTGTCCTTTTCAATTTATAAATCGAAAGCAATAACTGCACTTGATTTTAATGAAGATAAAATAATATAGTTAAAAATGTGCAAATAATATAATACTATCTTTTTGTTTTTAAAAGGTAAATTCACAAATGAAAAATTTGGGAAAATTATAAAAAGTTGTTTGTTTCTTTTTATAATTTACATATTATATAGTATAATGTTATTTGGAATTAAAAAGAAAAAATATATTTATATCTTTGTGTAAAGCTTTATAGAGGAGTGATAGCATGAAAAATGGTATGATTACCAAGTTGAAAAGTGGTGAAAATCAAATTATTTGTTTTCCTTATCTAGGTGGTTACTCAAGTGCATTTTTAAATTTTGCAAGTACTATAAATTCTGATATTGAAGTGTGGGCTATTAATCCTCCAGCACATAGTAGATCTAATTTGAAATTGCTTGATAATTTGGATAGCCTAATTGAATTATATTATAAAGAAATAAAAGGTATTATTAAAAGGGATTCAATATTTTTCGGACATAGTATGGGTGGAATTGGTGCATATTTTTTATTGCAAAAATTCATTCAATTAAATGAAATAGATGTGGAAAATGTTACTTTGGTATTATCAGCATGTAATATTCCTGATGAATTTAAAACCAATAACTATTCAAAATTAAATGATAAAGATTTAATTGATCATTTAATTACATATGGTGGAATTCCAGAAGAATTACTAAAAGAAAAAAGTTTACTTGAATATTTTTTACCTGTTTTTAGAGCAGATTTTAAGATATTAGAAGATTCAGCTAATTTGAAATATTATCCACTAAAAAATAAAGTTTATTTTATGTGGGGTGAATGTGATGATATTGTTCCTATAAATGCTGTATTTCAATGGGATAGATACTTTTTAAGTGATATTGAACTTATTATAATAAAAAATGGTCAACATATGTTCATATATGATAAAGCAACTGATGTTGTAAATAGCTTTGAAGAAATAATCAATAAAAATATGAAAAATTTAACATTATGTAAATCCAAAAAATAAATCGAAATTATTTTTTTGGAATTCCTTAGTGTAACAAATTTAAAGATACATAATAAAAGAAAGGAGTAGTATAATAAAATGCTACTTAAAATATTAAGAAAAGATTTTATTAGGAAAAAAGTAATAACAATCGCATTATTTATATTTATTATGCTTTCAGCACTATTTGTATCAAGTGGATCAAATATAATAATGGAGTTGATGAATTCATTAAATGAGTTATTTGATAAATCACAAACGCCAGATTTTGTTCAAATGCATTCAGGTGAACTTGATCAAAATCTTATAATTAAGTGGAGTGAAGAGAATGAATTAGTCCAAGAACAACAAACTGTTGAGATGATAAATGTTGAAAGAGGAGATTTTTATTTACCTAATAAGAAAGAATCAGAAATAGATAGTGTTATGGATTTAGACTTTGTAGTGCAAAATGAAAAATTTGACTATTTACTTGATTTAGATAGCGAAATAATTGAAGTTTCAAAGGGGCAAATTGCTATTCCTGTTTATTATAAGCAAAATTCAAATATAAATATTGGTGATATAGTAAAAATTGAAACCGAAAATAAAACATTAGAATTTGATGTTGTGGCATTTGTAAGAGATTCACAAATGAATACATCTTTGGTTCACTCAAAGCGTTTTGTTGTAAATGATGAAGATTATAGAGTTATTAAAGAAATTGGATATGATGTTGAATATTTAATAGAGTTTTTATTAATTGATTCGAGTAAGATAGAAGAATTTACAAACAAATATCAAGAATCTAATTTGCCAAATAAAGGTATTAATATTAGCCAAACAATGTTTTTAGCGTTAAATGCCATATCAGATGGAATTATAGCAACCGTTGTAATATTAGTTAGTATACTTTTGTGTATTATAGCAATTTTATGTTTGAGATTTACTATATTATCTACTATAGAAGAAGATTATAGAGAAATAGGGGTTATGAAAGCCATAGGTATTAAAAAGAAAGATATTAGAAAAATTTATATGGTAAAATATATTGCTATGTCATTATCTGCTTCTATTACAGGTTTTATTTTATCACTATTTGTAAATAAACTTTTTACTTCAAATATAATGGTTTACATGGGTTCAGCACCTAAAACTTTATTGAATTTTATATCACCTTTTGTAGCAACCCTAGTTATATCACTTATAGTTGTGCTATTTTGTAGGATAATTCTTAGAAAATTTAATAAAATATCAGCAGTAGAAGCTTTAAGATCAGGTGATGCAGGTGAGTTGAAGGTAAGTAAAAAACGCTTTATTTTAAATAAAAATAAACAAATAGATGTAAATATTTTTATTGGTTTAAAGGATGTATTTCAAAGGTCAAAGATGTTTAGTTTGTTATTTTTGGTTTTTATTATTAGTTCATTTATTATAATAGTTCCAATAAATTTTTATAACACAATTCATTCTCCAACTTTTATAACTTATATGGGAGTAGGTAAAAGTGATATAAGAATTGATATTCAACAAACTGATGATATTGAAGATAGATATAATAATGTTATTGAATCAATTAAAAAAGATAAAGATGTAGATAAATATGCAGAATATATTACTTGTCAATATGAGATGTTAGATAATGATGGTGCAAAGGAAAATATAAATATAGAAACTGGTGATTTTACAATATTCCCTGTTTCATACCTTAAGGGGAAAGCACCAGAAAAAGAAAATGAAATTGCTTTATCATATTTAAATAGTAGCGAGAAAGAAAAGGAAGTTGGAGATAAAGTTATTTTGGTAATTAACAATCAAGAAAAAGAAATGGTAGTATGTGGAGTTTATCAAGATGTTACAAATGGTGGATTAACTGCAAAATCAAAAATAAAAACTGATAAAGATTCTATTTTAAATTATGTTATAAGTTTAAATGTAAAAGATGGAATAGATGTTAAAAATAAAGTTGATGAATATTCAGATGAGTTTAGCTCTTTAAGAGTTACAGATATAGATGATTATCTTTCACAGACTCTTGAAAATATAGTTGATCAATTAAAGTTAATAACAATTGCTGCTGTGGTTATTGCATTCTTTGTTTCTATACTAATAACTTCATTATTTTTAAAGATGCTGGTAGCAAAAGATAATTCTCAAATAGCTATAATGAAAAGCCTTGGATTATCATTAAAAGATATAAGAAAACAGTATATAACAAAAGCACTTTTAGTTCTTGATATAGGAATAATAATAGGTGCAGTACTTTCTAATACTTTAGGAGAAAAGCTAGTCAGTGGACTTATGTCTTTTATGGGAGCGGCAAAAATTGAATTTGTAATAAATCCATTACAGGCATATGTTTTATGTCCCATAGCTTTAATGATTGTAGTATCTATAACAACTATATTGAGTACTTTGGCTATTAAAAAATCTAGTATTATTGAGATGATTGTAGAATAGGAGAGAATTTTATGAATAATATATTAGAAGCAAAGGATTTATGTAAGACTTATTCAGCAGGAAAAGATAATGAATTAAATATTTTAAAAAATGTTAATCTTGGTATTAAAGAAGGAGAATTTGTCTCAGTTATGGGACCTTCTGGTTCTGGAAAATCTACATTACTTTATAATATTAGTGGTATGGATAGGTTAACATCTGGGAAAGTTATATTTAATGAAAACGAAATATCATCATATTCAGAGGAAGAATTATCAAATCTAAGATTAAATAAAATGGGATTTATATTTCAACATATACATTTATTGAAAAATTTAAATGTAATGGATAATATAATATTATCAGCTTATGTGGCTAAAAATATAGTTCGTGGAGAAATAAACCAAAAAGCAATGGAGTTAATGAAGAAAACAGGTATATATGAGTTGAAAGATAATGATATTACACAAGCTTCAGGAGGTCAACTACAACGTGTCGGAATTTGTAGAGCTTTAATAAATGATCCAGATATTGTTTTTGGAGATGAGCCAACTGGTGCACTAAACTCAAAGGCAGCTGGAGAAATTATGGAAATATTAAATGATATTAATGAAAATGGAACAACAATTTTATTAGTTACACACGGTACAAAAGTAGCAGCAAAAACAGAAAGAGTAATTTTTATGTTAGATGGGAACATTGTTGCAGAAGAAAATTTAGGAAAGTTTAAAAAAGAAAATAATGATTTAAAAGAAAGAGAAAGCCATTTGACAAATTGGTTATTAAAACAGGGATTTTAAGTAAATATATAGTATGCTATTACGGTCACTTAATGAATTAACGAGTATAAGGTGACCGTAATGTTTTATAAAATTATTTCTAATTGGTTTTTAAAAATAATTTTTCAGCAGTTGATATTAAATTATTAAAAGAATTGTTTGTTAAGTTATATTTTTCTAACAATAATAATTGAAGATCCTTTTCTAATAAACCTGTCAAAAACATTTCAAAAATAGCTGCTAGAGGTGTTTCAATTTCAATAACCGAATCTTTATTTTTTTTGTATAGGAGAGGTTTATGATTGATTGTAAATAAATAATGGTTATCTTTTATCAATGTTTTTTTATAACTAATAGTAGTGTCTATTAAATTTTGTGATAAATAAAATGTCTTATAAAAGGTTGAAATTTTTATTTTAGTAAAATCTAAATTTTGAAAATATATATTAGTTTCCATAAAAATTTGTCTTATGAAATTTTTGATTATGTCTAATGTTTTTACTTAAATTTTTGTTTTTAAAAGTTTTATTGCAGTCCAAACAATTAGTATATTCATTTCTACTATTAATTTTAATTCGTGGATTTGAAATTACAGAACAAGCACCCTTTCCAGACCAGCGACAGGAATTTTTTAGAATTTTCTTTAATTTATATACATTTCTATATTTTCCATTAAATACAAAAAAATTAACATCATCTATAAAAGATTTTACATCATCTGAATTTTCAATTTTAATAACATCAAAGTTATTGTTAATATTGGAGTTATAGCTTATTTCTGTATATTTTTTTAAATATAATTTGCCACTAAGTTTACTTCTATGAACAATAGATTTACCATTTGATTCATTTTGTAAGAAAATAAGTTTGTTATTACAATCAGTATTTGTAGCAAATAGTTTTATTTGATTTATTATATTGTTAGTTGATAATAAATCAATATTGTTTTTAGAGATAAAAATGTTAGTTTTTAAATCTAATATTCTATCATTAAATGTGGTACCACTTTTTGTAAAAGTGCTTTCATCAGTTAAAATTGATTTGATAGTATCTATACTATTTTTTATATTAAAAATACCAGAAATATTTTCAATATAATTAATAAGCATTTCATTTCCCATCTGGAAGTTAAGTTGTTGTGTTATTTTCATATCAATTAGCTTATTAACAAAATTATCTTGAGTAGATTTTTGTTTATAAAATAGATTTAATTGAATATTTGTATTAAATTCAATAAATTTCATTTTTATTGAATGAATAATTTTTTTCATAATATTGAAATCAATTTTATTATAGTTTAAATTTATAATAAAATTAATTTTAATATTATTATTTAAATAGATTAAATGTGATTTGACAGAATGTACGTTTTAAATTAATGATACAAAGTAACTAGTAAAATTATAATATTAGCAATATTTATTATAATAATAGTTGACATAATGATAATATAGTAATTGCAAATAAAAATAAACAATTAAATGATAAAGTCTAATTAGGGTAACTTTGGTATGAAAATATTATACATTGTATACTATAAATTGAGGCTTTATTACATAGAAAAATTATATTCAACTACTTGCACTCACTGTTTCCATATAATAAAAAAAATGTTCTAATTAGAACAATTAAGGAATAGTCTAAAAATAGTTTAATTTTATTCTCTAAAATGCATTTTATCATTATTTGGATAATTAGAAATAGAATAGCAAAATTTTGAACAAACTTAGCAAAAAAATATACAATACCATAGTTTTGATTTAATTAAAAAAACATATCTTAATTTTTAAAATATGTTTTTTAGAAATTATTAATATTTTTTTATGTTTCTAATCAGTAGTTAATAAATTAGTTTGTCCATATAATATTGTTCCATCAGAAGATTCTAATTTGGACCAGTTATTTGTACCAATACCAATTCTTTTTATATATTCACCATTTTCTAAAGTCATAACAATATCCCCATCTTTTGGTGATGTTCGTAGATTAGTTGTGTCTTTAGTCGTAACTTGTTCATTAACATCTTGGTATATAACATCTTCCACTTCAGTTGAAGTATATGACATATCTGTAGTAATTAAATTTGTACTTACATACACATATTGATCATTATATAGTACTTTTGACCATCCATTACTTCCTAAACCTATCCGTTTTAAAGTTGTTCCATTTTTTAATGTTCCAACATTTTCACTTTCAACTGTTGCAGATTTTCTTAAAATTGCTACATCTTTTGCAGTTATATTATCATTAACAATTTCATAAAGTCCATCTTCAGATAATTGTATATTTTTCTCTGCATCAACTTGCGAAGTATCACCTAAATCAGTTGTAACATATTTACTTATTAAATAAGCATTTTTTCCTTCATATTCTATTCTTGACCACTGTGATGAACTACTTTTTCCTGTTCTCAAAACAATATCACCATTAAAAATAGTATCTAAAATATTATCATCTGTATTAATATTAGGTGAACTTCTAATGTTTACTTTTATTTTTGGAGTTACTTCTTCATAAACTTCATCAAAATATATTCCTTCATTACTTTTTAATGTAGCTTGCTCTGGCTCAAGTGAACTTTTTTCAGAAGCCTCATTTTCATATTGAAAATAAGCAATATTAACATCTACACTACCTTTGATTCCAGAAACTTTACCAGATGATGTATGTTGCCAAATATGATGTTCACCAGTGTAGCTAGACTTTTTTGTTTCAGGATATGGGATATCTGGATATTGGGAAACCCATAATTTACAGCTTTCTAGTGAATTAATTATGAAATCATTTTCATATGCGTTTTTTGATCCGTAAAAGCATGGTACATATCTTTTTTTATCAACATAATTTATAAATACATTTGCTATATTTGTTCTTTCTTCTTTTGATAATCCACTATTTCTATTATTTGAAGTATTATACCCTTCATAATCAAAAGTAACTGGATATGTTATTTTATATCTTGAAATTAAATTACAAACAAATTCAGCTTCTTGTAATACTTCAGTTTCAGTAATAACTGTTGAATAAAAATACACACCCAATTTTAAACCAGCTTTTTGTGCTTGTTGCATATTATATTTTGCAAATGGATCTTCGTAAACTTTCCATCATCTAAGGTTCTATATCCTGTCCTTATAATTGCAAATTCAATTCCCGAATTTTTAACTGCAGTCCAGTTTATTTCACCTTGTCATTTCGAAACATCAATACCACATGTAACACCACTAATTTCATAATCACCTACAGATTCAACAAAATTCGTAAGTTCAATTTCTGAACCCATACTATCAGTTTCAGTATCCTTCTTTTTATTAGATTCAGGATCATTTTTATCATCAACTTCTGCTACTTCCACATTTAATGATTCTATTTTGTCTTTTTCATTAGTTGATTTGTCTGGATTTTGAGATTTATTTAAACCATTAAAATCCATAAAAAATATAACGAAAACATATATAATGCCTAAAAAAATAATTATAATATTATTACTTTATAATCAATATTTTCTTTTAAATTTGTTCAAAGTAGAAACTTTGTAAAAAAATTATATAGGAAACAGTAACCACAGGAATTTGTGGATTAGCTTCCCATAATACAAAGATTTAATTATTAATAATAGTGATTTCTAATTTGTATATATTTTTCTAATTAGAGTTTAAATTACCTATTTCATAAGTATTTCTTCTGTTTAATTCATCTGAAATGTATTGGTTAAATAATGTGTTTAGTGATGTACCTTCACCAGTTAAATTAACTTCAATACCAGGTATATAAATCCAAAATGAATCATTTTCACGATTTATATATAATTCACCAGAAAAATTAAAAGTTGAAAAATTGTCATAGAGTATATAGGAACCATCTTTATTGATATAGAAAACATCTAAGGTAAATGCATATGAAAATTTTAGTATCAAAAAAATATTTAATATTAGAAATTATAGTCAAATAGACTTATTCTATGAAAAATATAATCTTCAAATTTAAGTATAATTTCTAGATTTTAGCACGATAATAAAACTAATAAACCATATGTGTTTGCCTTGATATAGGGGTAAGTTTTCAATGCTACATAAAAATGTATTGCTAGTTCTATTAGGAAAACTAGTTTCAGTTTTTGGTAATAGAATTTTTAGTTTTTCAATTAGTTTTGTATTGTTAACAAAAACAGGATCAGGTTTAACATT
>JBDMZA010000577.1:0-5350 GCA_039770155.1 Clostridiales bacterium | reverse complement strand
GATGTCAGGCTCACTTGTACCTGTAAATATTCCTAAATACTTTACCTTAATTAACCCAAATTATCATGCAAGACAATTATTATTTGGCATAATTCATGTTTTGCTTTGTCATATTATTTAAATTTAGGAGATAATACATATTCAAGTGTGAAAGAGATTTTGGGAGAAGAAACATATCTAAAAGTTATTTTAAATCGCACACTACCTGGTCTTGATAAAGAAGGATATTCTGAAATGAAAAGCAGAATATACAATTTGTAGGCAGCCTGTGATTATTCAACGGATAATGAAAATATATTAAAAAAGTTAAAAAAACTAATTGTGAACACGGAGAATAGTGGACAATCTCGAAAAAATACATTGAATATAGGTATATATTCATGATTTTATGGATAAGTACAATCTTGACTATTCAAGATTGGTTAAGTGTTGTAATCATTATCCAAAAAAGGATAGGAGATTGATTCCAATGTGTGGAGAAAACGTATTTGGGACTGGAATAAATAAAAAATAAAGTAAGGAATAGGTGAAAAATAATATGGGTAAAATTATAGGAATTGGTGGAATATCCTATGATCACATTGGATTTATAGATAAAATGCCAAATTGGAATACAACAGAATATATGTCTAAATATTTAACACAACATGGTGGAATAGTATCAACAGCATTATTAACAGCAGCAAAACTTGGTAATCAGGTTGAATACATTGGAGGTATAGGAGATGATATTGAAGGAAAAAAAATACTTAGTATTTTAAAATCAGCAAATGTTGAAATTAATCAAGTTCAAGTATTTAAAAATCAATCAACTCCTACATCATTAGTGTTAGTTAATAACCAAACTGGAGATCGTACAATTATTCACTATAGAGGTGTTCAATTTAATGATAGATTAAATTTAAACAACATAGATTTTACTGATATAAGTTATATACATATTGATGGATTCTGGTATAGAACTTTTTTGGAAAATGTTTCGAAAATAGATACAAAAAAAACGAAAATTATAGTGGATCCAAGTTCTTGTATTAATGAAGAAATAGCAGATAAAATATTTCCAATAGTAGATTATATAATTCCTTCTTATATCTATGCCTCGAAGTTTACAAGTGAAAAAAATGTTTGGAAAGCTTGTGAGAAAATTATGAAATATTCTCCAAAAGCAGTAATTATAACCAAAGGTAGTGAAGGGAGTTTTATTATGACTAATGATGAAAGAAAACACATTCCAGCTATTAAAGTTAAAGCAATTAATACTAATGGTGCAGGTGATGTATTTCATGGTGGATTTATTTCAGCATTGAATGATAATAAGAATATTTTTGAAGCAGCTAAATATGCAAGTTATGTGGCAGGATTAAAATGCACTAAAACTGGGGGTATAGATTCAATACCAAATTATGAAGAAGTTAAAAGATTTATAGATAACAATCAAGTATAAATTATTTTGGTATAGTAAAAAATTTTATTATTTAGAATTTAAAAAGAGGATGTTCTAAAGGTGTTTTTTAGATATATCCTCTTTTTATTTAAATTTTTATTTTTCATAATTTTTAAGTTTTTTTAGTAAAAAACTATTTGATTATATTATTAACATATGTTATCATTAACATATGTTAATGATATTAATTATAGAATTGAGGTTTTATTTATGAATAAAGTTATATTTAAATCAGAGGATAAAAAAATAAAAATAATAGACTTTTATAATAAAATTTTGAGGCGTTGGCCTGTTAGTTATGAAGAAATAAATGTAAAAACAAAATATGGTGATACTAATGTATTATCATGTGGACAGAAAAATAACCCTCCTTTAGTTTTGATTCATGGATCAACATCTAATTCAGCTATGTGGATTGGTGATATAGAAAATTATGTAAAATATTTCAGAGTGTATATGATTGATATTCCTGGTGAGCCAGGTAAAAGTCAAGCTGTTAGATTTGATTTAGAAACTTGTGAACCAGCAGAGTGGTTAGATCAAATAATAGTAGATTTGAAAATTAAAAAGTTTTATCTTTGTGGTATTTCTTTAGGAGGATTAATATCACTAAATTATACAATTAGAAATGTGAATAAAGTAGAAAAGTTGGTTTTATTATGTCCAGGAGGAATAGGAAAGCAAAAGATGAAATGGATACCATATTTGTTGAGTATGTCATTTTTGGGATGGTATGGAGCAAAAAAGAGTATAGAAAAAGTATGTTGGGGTGAGGAAGTGCATGATGAAGCAATTTATTATCATCAGATTATTACAAAAGGATTCAATCCTAGGATTGATAAATTTCCAGTATTTAGTGATGAGCAGTTAAATAAATTGAGAATGAAAACATTTATAATATTTGGAAAAATGGATATATTTTTTGATTCTGAGGAAACAATAAAAAGAGCAAAAAGTACTATTCCAAATCTTAAATATGAAATCCTTGAAGATAAAGGTCATGGATTAATTAATAAAAGTACACAAATTGTTGATTTTTTAATTGAGGAAGCTTAGAATGATAAAAGGACATTTTAAAAATGCATTTATTCATCTATTTCTAATTTTGCAATAAATAGTAATTTTTATCTTTAAATAGATTGAGATATAAAAGATATTTATATATAATATTGAAATATCTTTTACAATAGAGATTTATATTTTTTGAAGAGAGAGGTAATGGGAGAATTTTTCCTGAATAAATAAATCGTGTGAATATTATTATTATTTTATGTATGGTTTTTACTTTTATAATATGCCTTGTTGGAACATTAGCATATCAGTTTTTAATAGCTATTCCTGACACTGAACATCTTTTTGTATGTCCAATAAATTCACCAACCAAGAGCAATATGGAAGTAGTTATTAATAAATCTTATTATCAAAGTTCTGTTGATTTTACACCGTTGATATTACATCTAATAGATGATAATTTTGTTAATTTATAATATTTGTATAATAAAGGTATATAGTAAAATTAATAATATTTTTTTACCAGATACCTTTATTGTATTTTGAGTATTTAAAAATAGAATGTCAATAACAATTTCTAAAAGTTAATCTTATCTTCCTAAAATACATTTTTTTATTTAAACAATTTAAAGAGGTTTTTGTAAGTTCTAGATAGCCATTTTAGTAATGTATGGTATTTATTTATGATATTATTTTATCAAGGAAAGACAAAAAAGAGATTAGATATAATAAAAATTGAAACCTAATAATCTGGCGTTGGATTTAAAGACGAAATTAAATTAGTTATTATATAATGGAGATGGCTTTTTATGAAATGGTATGCAATATTTGTTATAGCTGGAAAAGAAGATGAAGTTCAAAAATGGATATACTATAACTATGGTAAAAATGATATTTATGCAGTGGTGCCAAAAAGAAAATTATTGGAAAAGAAAAAAGGTGTCAAGAAAGAAGTAGTAAAAAACTTATTTAAAGGTTATGTATTAATAAAAACGGAAATGAATAATGAAAAATTTAAAAAAATTATTAAAATTCCATTTGTAATTGATATTCTTGGAACAGGTTCATATTTTTCAGAAATTCCAAAAAATGAAGTAAAGCATATATTAAAGTTAGTAAATAATGATGGTGTTATAGAATTTTCAAAAATTACAATTGATGGTAATAGGGTTTTCATTAAATCAGGACCTTTGATGGAAAGTGAATTTGAAATTATAAAAATAGATATAAGGAAAAGTAGAGCAAAAATAAAATTTAATTTCTTAAATGAAGAAAAGTATATTGATGTTGGAGTTAAGTTTTTAGGGAGTAAAGTTAGCTAATAGAAATTAAATAATAAATTTAATAAGGAATAGGCTAAAAATTAACTATAATGTAAGAATATATTAATTATTAAAATTACTAATAATAAATCAATGATTGTTTCGGCACTTGATAGAATTATTAGGTTCATATTTACATAATTTTGGATATGATATAATTTCAAATATGTATATTAAAAAATAAAGGGTAGTGTATGCTCATAATACATGAATGGGCAAAGCTATGCAATGATGGAAATTCAAATATAAAGGAGTAAAGAATGGGTGAAAACAACAATAAAATGTTTTTTAGATTCATAATTGTCTGGATAGGTCAATTGATATCTAACATTGGAAATGGATTGACAGCTTTTACACTGGGAGTATTTATTTATCAAGAAACTAATAGTGCTACAAGTTATTCACTTGTAATTTTATGTGCATTTTTACCATCTCTAATTTTAAAACCTTTAGGTGGAGTTTTTGCTGATAGATTTGATAGAAGATTGATGATGATTATAGGGGATGTTGGTGCTTCATTTGGGCTTATATTTATATTTTTTTGTATGATAAATGGAGATATACATCCTTGGCAAATATATTTTGGAGCTATTATAAGTTCCGTATTCGCCGCGTTTCAAAATCCAGCATATAAGGCTTCAGTGTCTGATTTTGTACCAAAAGATAAGTATGGTCAAGCGAGTGGATTAATGCAACTAGCAACTACAGCACAATATTTAATATCTCCAGTACTAGCAGGAGTTTTATTTGCAATTATGGAGATGAAATATATTTTATTAATTGATATATCTACATTTTTAATTGCGGCTTTAGCAGTTATTTGGGTTAGAAAAGGTCAAGAAAAAACAAAAGTTGAAAATGTATATAATGGTTTTATTAATGAATTTAAAGAAGGAATATCTGCAATTACTATTAAAAAAGGTATTGTATTTTTAATTACTATTACATCAATATTGTGTTTTTACATAGGATTTTTGCAAACTTTACTAGGTCCTATGATGTTAAATATTGTTAGTCCTAAAGTATATGGAATTTCCCAATCAGTTTGTGCTTCAGGGTTATTAGTTAGTAGCTTATTAATTGGTGTTTTCGGTGGAATAAAAAAACATGTTAAGACACTTACAATATTTTTGGCTTTCATAGGAATATTTTATTCTCTTATGGGTATATCAACAAATGTATATATTATAACTATATTTGGATTTATGTTCTTTTTTGTTTTGGCATTTGTACAAACAAGCTTAGAAGTTTTAATAAGACAAAATATAGACAATGAAAAACAGGGAAGGGTATGGTCTATAATATCAGTTTTAACACAACTTGGCTATCCAATAGCATATGCATTAGCTGGAATATTGGCAGATAAAGTATTTGATCCTATGTTTATTAATGATGGAATATTGGTATCAAATATTGGAAAAGTTATAGGAGTAGGTCAAGGTAGAGGAATAGGATTTATGTTTATTATTTTTGGTGGATTAATAGTTGTATTATCGCTCATAACAAGTAGAGTAAAAACTTTAAAGACATTAGAACAATAAAAATAAAATTTAAATATAGCATTTATAGAAAT
>JBDMZA010000576.1:0-6809 GCA_039770155.1 Clostridiales bacterium | reverse complement strand
GTAATAAACTTTTTTTATAGTTTATAGATTATAAGTTCTTCAATAGTCTTAAATTAAAATATTAGTTATGGTTTAGGCAGAATCAAAAATTTCATAAGACAACTTTTTTCTGAAAATACCGATGCTTTAACGAATTTCTAAAAAAAGTTGACTAGTTTATTTTTTGATTCTGCCTTACTATAAAATTAAATAATATTGTTTTGTTAAACTACAAAAAATACCAGGAGTGATATTTTATGAAAAAAATAAGTTTTAAAATTGCAATTTTAGCAATTGTAAGTAATTTTATTATTCTAATTATTTTAGGATTATTTAGCTTTTACTTAATTTCTGAATCGAACAAATCAAGAGTAAATGATATGGAAAATGAATTAAGATCTTCTTTTGATAGGCTCATTAAAACACAGGTGGAAAATGTAATAAGTCTACTAGATGAATATGATAAAAAAGTTGAAAAAGGAGAGATGTCACTAAAAGATGCTAAAAAGGAGGCTGCTGATATTATAAGAGAACTTAGATATGGAGAAGATGGATATTTTTGGGCTGACACTCTTGAAGGAGTAAATGTTGTATTATTAGGGAATGATTCTGAAGGAAAAAACAGATATAATTTAAAAGATGTTAAAGGTTATCCATTAATTCAAGAAATTATAAAAAATGGACAAAAGGAAGGTGGTGGTTTTACCGATTATCATTTTCCTAAAGCAAATACCACTGAACCATTGCCAAAAAGAGGATATTCATTAGAATTTAAACCATTTAAATGGATTATAGGTACAGGTAATTATACAAATGATATAGATAAATTGGTTTCAATAGAGAAAGAAAAAATCAATGAGCGCTATAAAAAAGCTTTAATCATATTAATTATTGCTACAATTATATCTATGACAATATCATCATTTATAGCAATATCGGTATCAAATAAAATTTCGAAACCTATAATTTTAGTTTCAGACTACCTTAGAATTCTATCAAATGGCGATTTGTCAACAGACTATGATTTCAAAGATTATCAGAAAAATAAAGATGAAACCAGTATTTTAATAAGCTCATTAATGAAAATGAAAAAATCTCTTTATAAAATGATATATGATATAAGTAATCAATCAGCTAGAGTTTATTCAATGTCAAATAATGCAAGAACAAAAATAGAAAAATTAAAAGAAAGTATAAATAATATATCAGGTTCAACTGAGCAGTTATCAGCAAGTATGGAAGAAACAGCTGCTTCAACAGAAGAACTGAATGCAATAAGTTTAGACATACAGAACTTTTCTTTAAATGTTGCCAAAAAAGTTAAATCAGGAGTTTTAAATTCAAAAGAAATTCATCATAAATATGAAAAAGCTAAA
Organism: Clostridiales bacterium; assembly: GCA_039770155.1. Taxonomy (GTDB): domain Bacteria; phylum Bacillota; class Clostridia; order Acetivibrionales; family JBDMZA01; genus JBDMZA01. The sequence continues at coordinate 5,454 of JBDMZA010000576.1, read as the reverse complement.
GAACTGCTAGCAAGAATGGGTATATCTAGAAATAAATCTACAAATGAAGATAAAAGTAGAATTCTTGAAATTTTAGAAGCTATGGAAAATGAAATTAACACAAATTTAAAATATTATCATGAATTTATTCAAGATTTAAGTTCATCTACTCACAACTTAAATGAAAATATAGAAGCTACAGTAACAAGTATAGGTCAACTTGGTGAAACTAATGCACAATCAGCTTCTGAAATACTTGAAATAGCAAAAAATACATCAGAGATATTAAAAGAAGCAAATACTGTTTTAGAATTATCAAAAGATTCAAGAAACTCTTCTCTTACATTAATGGAATCAATTAAAAAGTTTGAACTTGATAAATAGAAAATTTAAGAACATTTTTGTAAAAATCAATGGATAATCCTTAGGAGAACCTAAAAAATAAATTAGAACTCTTTTCTCTGAAAATTCTCTAAAACAATTGAATTTATCAATCGAAAAATCTAATTTATTTTTAGACTATTCCTTAATCATTGATTTCAATATCAAAAATATAGTTTTCTGTTAAAACCTTACTTTCTTCTTCATTTAGATATAAGTCTGAAGAACTTGAAATACTCTTTGAATCATCAAGAGACAATTTCGACAAACATGCTCCAGTATAAGTACTATAGATGTAAATACTGCCATTATCTAAAAATGCGATTTTTGAGCCGTTTTCAGATATTGAAATTTTTGTTGGTGCTAAATCAATACCAATGATTGATTTTAGTATTTTACCTGAATCTAAATTCCAAAGTAGAATATTTTTAGTTTCTCCACTTGTTGTAATTATAGCTTTTTTAGAATCACTAGAAATAGCAATAGTATGTATTTCATCTTTGCTGGCAGCAATTGTTTTTGTGCATTTACCATTGGAGGTATCCCATATTTTGATTTTACCATCATCGGCAATAGAAAAAATTTCTTTGCTATTATTTGAAAATACTGCTTTATTTACACTGGCTGTATGGCCTGAAAGCTTTATTTCCTTTTTCGGATTATCTAATTTTATTAAAATTATTTGATTACTTGATGGGTATATAATATATTTAAGATTGTTTGAGACTATAAAATCAGCACTTGAAGAGAGTTCGATATTATTATATGTTTTATGTTCTTTTTGAGATTTTAAATCACGAATTACAATCTTTTCTTCACCGTAATAAAAAGCAACTAAATATTTTCCATCATTACTTAGTGCATAACTATTTACATTTTCATCAATGCTTATTGTTTTTTCTAATTTTTCATTAGATGAATTCCAAATTAATATTTCTTCATATGGATATCCTGTTGTAATAACATTTTTACCATTTTCGGAAAACTGTGATATGGTTTGGCTTGATGAATCTAATCTAAGTTCATGAATGGATTTTTGTGTTATTGATTCATTTAGTATGGAATATTTTTTTTCGTCAGAATTTTGATTTTTTAATATCATAAATAAAACTAATGTAGTTATTATAAAAAATAAAGCAATTGAACTTGATAGTATTAAAAGCTTTTTAGCTAATAATTGGAATAAACTTTGTTTTTGTTTCTTATTTATGGTATGTAAATTATCAACATGAATAGTTTCACTATTATTTGGATATAAACTATTGTCAGATTTTAAGGTTGGATTTCTTAAAAGAACTAATAAATTTTCCTTAAAATCTTTAGCAGAAATAAATCTATTTGATTGTTTATAGGCACATGCTTTAAGTAATATATTAAAGAATTCTTTACTTATGTTTTCAGGTGGATTAAATTTTTTACCTAATAATCTTTTATTTTGAGAATTTTCTAAATCAGTAACCTCAAAATCTTTATTGTGAGGTGGCAAAAATGGTAATCTACCATAATTAGAAAGTTTATATAACATGAGACCAAGGGAATAAATATCTGCTTGCTTACCGTAGGGCTTACCTTTTAAAACTTCAGGAGGCATATAGTTTATGGTACCGACTCTTGTGTGTGCCTGGGAATACTCATTGAGTTCTCTTGATACGCTAAAATCACCTAATTTAAATTCTCCTCTGTCACTTATAAATACATTAGCTTCTTTTATATCCCGATGAATAATTTCTTTATTATGGCAAGTAATTAAAGCACTACATAAATCAATTCCTATTTGAATAACTTCGTTTTCTGATAGGTCATTTTTCTTTTCTATTACATAATCGCTTAGTGTTTTAGCATATTCCATTCTGATTAAAATATGCCATAGATTTTTATTATTTATTTTATAAACCATACAATCTTCATAACTGATAATATTACTATTTCCCTTGAGTTCATATAATAAGTTTATTTCTTGAACCATTTTATTTATAAGGTCATTAAAAAATTTTTCAGAAGATGATTGATTTGTAATTCCATATATATTTGAAAAATTTTCGTATTGATCTTTTGTTGGAATTGAAATGAATTTAACTGCTGAGATTTGTTCTCTATCTAAAACTTTTTTAGATATTTTATAAACATTACCTATGCTTCCACGACCTATCATTTCCTTGATTTTCCAACTTCCCCATAAGGGTTCATATTGGTATATTATTTTATCTGTATCCATATTAACTCCTACTTAGGCATAATAAAAAATTTCATAAGACTAACTTTTCTGAAAATGTCGATGGTTTAACGAATTTTCAAAAAAAGTTGACTCGTTTATTTTTTGATTCTGCCTTAAATTATATCAAAAAAAAGAAACTTAAATTCTTAATTGTTATTTTTTGAATTTTTTCTTAATTTATTAAATTATATCACAATTTATAGTAAAGAGAAGTTAAAAAATAATACTCAATTCTCTTCGTCTGAAGTTCGCTTAAATTGTGTGAATTCATACTCGAGAATTAGAGTTTATTTTTTTAAGATCCCTAAATATCTTAAAAAGCAAATAATCAAAAAATATTAAAAAGTATAATTTTAATTGGCTTATCTTAAATAATTTTATTATCTATTTCATTTTTTATTTTAATTAAAAAGCTACTTAGTTCAAGAGAACCAAGATCACCTTCTTTTCTTGAACGAATAGAAACAGTTTTGTTTTCAATTTCTTTATCACCTACTATTAACATATATGGTGTTTTATCCATTTGTGATTCTCTTATCTTATATCCTATTTTTTCATTTCTTGTATCGATTTCAACTCTTATATTAGATTTTTGAAGTAATTTTTTTATTTCAAAAGAATAATCATGGTGTTTATCAATTATAGGTAGTATTTTAACTTGTAAAGGTGCTAACCATAATGGAAAAGCTCCAGCATATTTTTCAATTAATAGTGCCAGGGTTCTTTCATAACAACCTATTGAAGTTCTATGTATAACATAGGGTAATTTTTTTTGTCCGTCTTTATCAATATAATGCATACCAAATTTTTCTGCTAACTGAAAGTCTATTTGTATAGTGATTAAAGTATCTTCTTTACCATGAACGTTTTTTATTTGTAAATCCAGTTTTGGTCCGTAAAAAGCTGCTTCACCATCAGCTTCAGTATAATCAAGATTTAAATTATCTAAAATTTGACGCATTCTGTTTTGAGATTCATCCCATTGTTTATTTGAACCTATAAATTTTTCTTTATCATTTGGATCCCATTTCGAAAATCTGTATGTTATATCTTCATAAATTCCCAAGGTTTTAAGCATATAGTTTGAAAGTTCTACACAATCAGAAAATTCTTTTTCTAATTGTTCAGGAAGACATGCAATATGTCCTTCTGATATTGTAAACTGCCTTACCCTTATTAAACCATGCATTTCACCAGAAGCTTCATTTCTAAATAATGTCGATGTTTCGTTTAATCGCATGGGCAATTCACGATAACTTCTTAATTTGGATAAATATACTTGAAACTGAAATGGACATGTCATAGGTCTTAATGCAAAAGCTTCTGAATTTTCATCATCTTCATCACCAATAACAAACATTCCATCTCTATAGTGCTGCCAATGACCAGAAATTTTATATAAATCACTTTTAGCTAAAAGCGGAGTTTTGGTTAACATGTAACCTCTTTTTTCCTCTTCATCTTCGACAAATCTTTGAAGAAGTTGAATAACTTTTGCTCCTTTTGGCATAAGTATCGGTAAACCCTGACCTATATAATCAACAGTAGTGAAAAATTCTAATTCCCGACCTATTTTATTATGATCTCTCTTTTTAGCTTCTTCTACTTTTTCTAAATATTCATTTAAGAGGCTTTTTTTAGGGAAAGAAGTTCCATAAATTCTTTGAAGCATTTTATTTTTTTCATTACCTTTCCAATATGCTCCTGCAACATGAGTAAGTTTAATAGCCTTTATTTTACCAGTTGATAGTAGGTGAGGACCTGCACATAAATCTGTAAATTCACCTTGTTTGTAAAATGTGATTTCTTCATCCTCAGGTAAATCTTCTATTAATTCAATTTTATAAGGTTCATTTTTTTCTTTCATTAATTCTAAAGCCTTATCTCTTGGTAATGAAAATCTTTCTAATTTGTAATTTTCTTTAATAATTTTTTTCATTTCAGCTTCTATATTTTCAAGGTCAGTAACCGAAAATGTTTTGTCAATATCAAAATCATAGTAAAATCCGTTATCAATAGCTGGACCTATTGCTAATTTAGCTTGAGGATACAGCTTTTTTACAGCTTGAGCTAAAATGTGAGAAGATGTATGTCTATAAGCAAGCTTTCCACCATAACTATCAAATGTTAACAGACTTAACTCACAATCATTTACCAGTTTATAATTTAAGTCTTGTATTTTCTTGTCTACTTCACCTACCAAAGACATTCTTGCAAGACCTGAACTAATACTTTCTGCAACTTCTAATATACTGACTTTATCTTGGTACTCTTTTTTAGTTCCATCTTTTAAAGTAATGTTAATCATTTGTTACCTCCTTTTTTTTAGAAAACAAAAAACTCTTCATCGCCTACTTAGTGATATCTAAAAATATATTATATTATTCTTAGAATATCCATAGTAAGGGACGAGAGTTATACCCGTGGTTCCACCCTAATTAGAACTCATTATGATTATAATGTAATCAACAACTTGACTCCAAGGTGGTTTTCAGTTTGTTAGGTATAAAATTACTTTCAGCTAATGTAATTAATCTCTTAATACACATTCACAAACTTACTCTTCTTTTCATCATCAATTATTTATTTATTTACTTATAAATTATATACTAACGATTATACAACTTAAAATTTAAGTAGTCAATAAATCATAGTCAAAAATATGGATATAATACAAATGTTGAAAAAATTATTATTTTTATATATTGGTTTTAGGCAGAATCAAAAAATAAACTAGTCAACTTTCTTTAAAAATCCGTTAAAGCATCGGCATTTTCAGAAAAAAGTTGTTTTATGAAATTTTTGATTATGCATTAGGAGAGCCTAAAAAATAATACCGAATTCTTTTCGTCTGAAGTTCGCTTAAATTGCGCGAATTC
>JBDMZA010000575.1:0-5512 GCA_039770155.1 Clostridiales bacterium | reverse complement strand
TTAATCTATTTTTATAGTAAATTTTTATAATAAAAATTTATTATCGCATAGCGAGGGATTTTTAAATACAAATATAAATAATATCCTAGATTCAGAAGAAGTTAATTATAGATATAATGCTCATAATCCTTATTCAATTGATTTAAAAAAAATCACTCTAAATAAGGTAGGTTTAAAAGATGACTCTTTTGCTGATTATGCATTTATAGAAAAAAATATTACTGATTCTATCAAACTTATTAATAAAAATAATAGTTTAAATTCAAAATATATTCCAAAAGATTTAAGTACTATTGATTCGAAATTTACAACTGGTTCACTTAAAATAAGAAAAATAGTATTGGGTCATATAACTAAATTATTTGAGGAAGCAAATAAAGATAACATCAATACTCTTAAAATAAATAGTGCTTATAGATCTTATGATTTGCAAAATACATTATTCAATAATAAACTCGCACAGCAAAAAAAAATCTACTCTGATAATAAGGAAGCTTATAATAAAGCCTCTCAAGTAGTTGCAATACCAGGAACCAGTGAACACCAAGCAGGTATTGCTCTTGACTTATCAACTAAATCATTAAATTACACATTGGTTGAAGATTTTAGTAATACCCCTGAAGGAAACTGGCTTGATGACAATTGTTGGAAATTTGGATTTGTGGTACGATATCCTAAAAGTAAAACTAATATTACAACTATTATTTACGAACCATGGCATATAAGATTTATAGCTTTACCACATTCAGAAATTATGTTTAAAAACAAACTTTGTTTAGAAGAATATATTGATTTTATCAAAAATACTAAATTATATTCTTTTAAAGCCTTTGATAACAAAGATTATAAAATTTTTTATTATAACAGATTAGATCCTAACACTCATGGTATCGATATTCAAAAGAGTAAAATATCAGATATTACTAAATTAAATACTGATGAATTTATAATTACAGTTTCTTTTTAGAATTATATATATTTCTTCTTATTGATATCAAAAAAATAACCCTAGGATAGCCTAAAAAATAATACCAAATTCATACTCGAGAATTAGAGTTTCTTTTTTGGCTATCCCCTAGTCATATTGGTAAAATATTTTTTACTAATTTGACTAGGGTTATTTTTAGTTATTCTATCTATTTTTCAGGATAATTTTTTCTTTCATTATAATGTGTATGTAAGTATTTATGTGCTATTTTACTGCCTGGTTCTACTAAAAATTCTTTATATATTTTTTTTACTTTTTCATTTTCATGAGATTTCCTAATAGGTAAATCTCTATCTTCTTCATATATAGATTTAGCTCTTAATTCTCTCAAATCGCTCCAACTTCTTATTTCTGATGGTTGTATTGGTTGACCTCCACCATTTACACAACCTCCAGGGCAAGCCATAATCTCTATTACATGATAGTTTTCTTCACCTGATTGAACTTTTTGCAAGAGATTTTTAGCATTAGCTAATCCATTTGCAACAGCAGCTTTAACCTCTAAATCTCCGATTTTAATTTTCGCTTCTTTTATTCCTTCAATTCCTCTTACATCATTATATTCAATATCATCAAATGATTCTTCTGTCAAAACTTCTTTAACGGTTCTAAGAGCTGCCTCCATAACTCCTCCTGTTGCACCAAAAATAACAGCTGCTCCTGTAGCTTCCCCCATAGGGTCATCAAAATTTTTATCAGGTAAATTTCCAAAATCTATTGAAGCTTCTCTAATCATTCTCGCCAATTCTCTTGTTGTTAATACAACATCTACATCTATATATCCTGCTGAACTCATTTCAGGTCTCAAGGCTTCAAACTTCTTTGCTGTACAAGGCATAACAGATACAACAAATACTTTAGAAGGATCAATATCTTCTTTCATAGCATAATAAGACTTTAAAACTGCTCCAAACATCTCATGGGGAGATTTACATGTTGATAAATTATCTAAAAACTCAGGAAAATAATGTTCACAATACTTAATCCATCCTGGGCTACAAGATGTAATTAATGGTAATTTCCCTCCATTTTTTATTCTATTTATTAATTCAGTTCCCTCTTCCATAATAGTTAAATCTGCTGCTGTATCAGTATCAAAAACCTTATCAAATCCCAATCTTTTCAATGCTGAAACCATTTTTCCAGTAACACGTTGTCCTATATCCATTCCAAATTCTTCACCCAATGCAACTCTTATGGCTGGTGCAGTCTGTACTACAACATGCATCTCATCATTTTCTAAAGCTTGCCATACTTTATCAGTATCATCTTTTTCTTTCAATGCTCCAACAGGACAAACTGTAATACACTGTCCACACATTGTACAGGGAACATCATTTAATGACATATTAAATGCAGATGATACAACTGTATTAAAACCTCTCTCAACCGTATCAATAACCGAAACTCCTTGTACGTTTTTACACATACTAACACATCTTCTGCACAAAACACATTTATTTGGATCTCTTACAATAGACGGTGAAGCAATGTCAAGAGGCAAATCATAAGTCTCTCCCTCAAAAGATAATTCTTTAACATTTAATTCTTCAGCAAGTTTTTGAAGTTCACAATTTCTACTTCTAACACATGTCAAACATGATCTGTCATGATTTGATAAAATAAGTTCAAGTGTAACTTTTCTAGCTTCTCTCACTTTAGCTGATTGTGTTTTAATTTTCATGCCCTCTGAAACAGGATATACACAAGAAGCTTGAAGACTTCTTGCTCCTTCAATTTCTACAACACAAATTCTACAAGCACCTATTTCATTTATATCTTTCAAAAAGCAAAGTGTTGGTATCTTTATATTAGCAAATTTAGCAGCTTCCAAAATTGTATAATTCTCTGGAACCTCAATTTTTCTATCATCTATAATTAAATTAACTTTTTTCATATTTTCACATCCCTTAATATACCTAAAATTTTATTGATATAACTAAAATTATCCTTAAGAAAGCCTAAAAAAATAATATCATATTTGCAAAAATCAAAGAATCACTGCTATTAAATGCATTAGTAAATAATTGAAAAATTGTCTTATGAAATTTTTGATTATGCCTAAGGGATATCCAAAAAATAAACTCTAATTCTCGAGTATGAATTCACATGATTTAAGCGAATTTCAGACGAAAAGAATTTGGTATTATTTTTTAGGTTCTCCTAAGTCCAATGCAATTCTTTATTTTAATATTGATTTATTTTTTTGATGCTCCTTAAGCATTTTTAAAAATAGCTTTAAATGGACACTTAGTCATACAAACACCACATTTTAAGCACTCATCTTGATCAATTTTATAAGATTTACCTTTTTCTCCTTCAATACATGAAGCTGGACAATTTCTAGCACATATACCACAATTCTTACATATATCATTATTTATAACATAACTGAGCATTGATTTGCATACTCCTGCACTACACTTGTGATCATTAACGTGTTCTTCATATTCATTTCTAAAATACTTCAAAGTGCTTAATACGGGATTTGGTGCTGTTTGACCTAGTCCACAAAGTGCTGTTGCTTTTATGTTTTTAGCCAAAACTTCAAGTTTTTCAATATCGCTTATCTCACCTTTTCCTCCTGTAATTCTCTCAAGTATTTCAAGCATCCTTTTTGTTCCTATTCTACAAGGAGGACATTTACCACATGATTCATCAACTGTAAATTCTAAAAAATATTTTGCAATATCTACCATACAATTATCTTCATCCATTACTATAAGTCCACCTGAACCCATCATTGATCCTAACTCAATTAATGTATCATACTCAATTGGAACATCAATACATTCTGCTGGAATGCATCCACCTGAAGGTCCACCTGTTTGTGCTGCTTTAAATTTCTTCCCATTTGGTATACCACCACCAATATCATATAAAACTTCTCTTAGAGTAGTTCCCATTGGAATTTCCACTAATCCTGTATTATTTATTTTTCCTCCTATTGCAAATACCTTTGTTCCCTTGCTTTTTTTCGTTCCAATACCAGAAAACCACTTTGAACCTTTTAATATAATTACAGGTATATTAGCAAAAGTTTCAACATTATTTAATATTGTAGGTTTCTTCCACAAACCTTCAACTGCTGGAAATGGTGGTCTTGGTCTTGGTTCTCCTCTTTTGCCTTCAATCGAAGTCATTAAAGCAGTCTCTTCTCCACATACAAAAGCTCCTGCTCCCAATCTAATTTCTAATTTAAAAGAAAAATCTGTTCCAAAAATATTATCCCCTAAAAATCCCATTTCTTCAGCTTGTTTTATTGCTATTTTAAGTCTTTCAACAGCCACTGGATACTCAGCTCTAACATAAATATATCCTTCATCAGAACCTATAGCATAACCCGCTATAACCATTGCTTCTATCAATGAATGAGGATCACCTTCTAGGACACTTCTATCCATAAATGCTCCTGGATCACCTTCATCTGCATTGCAACAAACATATTTCTTCCCTTTAGGCTGATTAGCAGCAAATTGCCATTTTATTCCTGTAGGAAATCCACCACCACCACGACCTCTTAAACCTGATAATTTTAATTCTTCTATAACTTGAATCGGTTCCATCTCACTTAAAACTTTTCCAAGAGCTTTATAACCATCATAGGCTATATACTCATTAATTGATTCAGGGTCTATTATTCCACAATTTCTTAGTGCAATTCTTAATTGTCTCTTAAAAAAATCAATTTTATCCAAAGAAATTTTTACACCTTTAATGGCTTCTCGATTAGTTAAAAGCCTTTTTACAATATTACCTTTTAAAACATGTTCTGTTACTAATTCTTCTATATCTGATTGATTAACCATTTTATAAACCGAACCTTCAGGGTATATAACAATCGATATTCCCTTCTGCTCATCTTTTAATTCAGTTTTCATAACGCTAACATCTTTATTTAGATTAAATATTTTAAGTTGTTTATCAAATTCTTTTATTATATCCTCTGATTCTGCATTAATACAATTATTACCAACGCATACCAGTATGTGAGATTTATATGTCTGCATAAAATTTCCCCCTTATTTATAATTACACTATTCTTCTTCTGATCCAATAGTATAATCAATGCATATTCTTCCATTTACTAAATGTTCTACAACAACTCTTTTTACTTTTTCAGGAGTCATTTTTACATAAGTAACTCTTTGATTTTCACTATTTGTAATTTCAACCATTGGCTCCAATCTACAAACACCAATACAGCCAGTTGTTTTTACTTGAATATCCTTTAAATTTCTTTTTTTGATTTCTTCTTTAAATGAATTCATAACTGGTTTTGCACCTGCTGCAATTCCACAAGTTGCCATTCCTACAACAATTCTCAATCTATTTTTATTATCTTGCAAATTAATTCGCTTTAAGTTAATATTTTTTAAATTCTCAAGTTCTTTCATAGATATCATATTAAAACCTCCAAAATGAATATTTAATTTTTTAATTTTATTCATTTTTAATTATAGTATTATTATTCAGAATATTGGTAAGGAAAACCTAAAAATGCTGTCGTGTATGTCCCTATGA
>JBDMZA010000574.1:0-6153 GCA_039770155.1 Clostridiales bacterium | reverse complement strand
GAAAAATATTTATATATAATAATATTATTTTTGTGTTTTTTGATATAATTCATATTAAGTTCATATTGAAATAGTATTTTAGATATAAGAATTAAATTAAATGAACAGGAGAGATAATAATGAATAAGAAAAAAATGGGAAATAAATTAATTATAGGTTTATTTATAATTGTAGCAGTAGGAGTCACAGCAGCATATTTTTTAAACCCTTCATCAGCAAAAGAAGAAGAAATAGAGGTTTCAAAAGGAGATATAACAACATATTATAATTTTAGTGGGAATATTGAAGCTAAAAACAAGGAAATTGTATATGCAGATAAGTCAATGCAAATAGATGAGATTAAAGTTAAAGAGGGGCAAAAAATTAATAAAGATGATGTGTTATTTACAAATACAATGGAGGAAGAAATAAAAGCTGGAATAAAAGGAGAAATTGCTGACATCAAAATTGAAAAAGATCAGCAGGTAATGCCTGGAGCAGAAATTATAAATATTATTGATTATGATAACTTACAACTGAATATAAAAATAGATGAATATGATTTAAAATCAGTAGAAAAAGGAAAAGAAACTAATATTAAAATTCATGCTTTAGATAAGGAAATTAATGGGAAAATAGAAGAAATTTCAAAAGAGGGAACAGAAATAAATGGAGTTACATATTTTAATGCACTTGTTTCAGTTGAAAAGGATGAAAAACTTAGAGTTGGTATGTCTGCTGAAGTTAAAATTTTAGACCAAAAAGCCAGCAATATAAATATTTTACCAATGTCAGCAATTTCATTTGATGATAATAATAATACTTATGTATACATAAAAAAAGAAGATGAATCAGTAAAAAGAAAAATAAAAGTAGGAATAACAGATGGGATTAATGTTCAGATTAAAGAAGGAATAAAATTAAGTGATACAGTTATTATAAAAGAAGATGCTGCAGAGAATATTGGACCAGGTCAATTTAGAGAGAATTCAAATGATAGCAGTTCAACTACAACTACAGGTAGTAGTAATCAAAATAATTCTAATGCTAATGGAGGTCAATAATATGAAAGAAATTTTGAATATGAAAAAAATTGTAAAAACTTATATTTTAGGAGGAGAAGCTCAGATAGTTTTAAATGAAGTTGACTTAAAAGTTTATGAAGGCGAATTTCTTTCTATATTAGGACCTTCAGGTTCAGGAAAGTCAACATTAATGAATATAATAGGGTGTCTAGACGTGCCTACAAAAGGAAATTATGTATTGGCTGGTCAAAATGTAGCAGATTTAAATGAAAAGGAATTAGCAAGAATAAGAAACAGGGAAATTGGATTTGTTTTTCAATCATTTCAATTGTTGCCAAGATTAACAGCACTTGAAAATGTAGAATTACCAATGATTTATTCAAATATATCATCAAAGTTAAGACGAAAAAAGGCTTTAGAAATACTTGAAAGAGTAAGTCTTTCGGATAAAACTAAAAACTATCCTAATCAGTTATCAGGTGGACAACAACAACGTGTGGCAATTGCCAGATCAATTGTTACAGAACCTACAATATTATTAGCAGATGAACCAACAGGAGCTCTTGATCAAAAAACAGGACTTGATATTATGAAATTGTTTAAAGATTTAAATAAAGAGGGTAGGACTATAATTATGATTACTCATGATACAAATATTGCAAATTATTCAAATAGAATTGTGAAAATTTTAGATGGTAAACTAACAGAAGAGCAAAAAGATAATGAAATCAAGGTCCTTAGAAGGGATGTGGGTATAAGTGTTTAGAGAAAGTATTAAAATGTCTTGGAACAATATAATTAATAATAAAATGAGATCATTTTTAACAGTATTAGGAATAGTTATCGGAGTTTCCTCTATAATTGCCTTAATCACAATTGTACAGGGGGCAACAAATAGCATAACAAGTGAAATTTCTAAATTAGGAGCGGACAAGATAACGATCCAAGCAATGGGAACTCCATTGAAATCAGGTTTAAATGAGAGTGATCTGGAACAAATTTCTAAAGTAGAATATATCAAAGGTGCATCACCTACTGTTTCGGGAAATTCATCTATTGTATATAATGATACGGTAATTGAAAATATTGCTGTACAGGGAAAAAATGAAGTGTATTTTAAAACTGAATCTGAAAATTTAGGAAGTGGCAGAGGAATAAATATAGTTGATGTTGAAAATGAAACGCCTGTTGCTGTTGTTGGGAGTGAAATTGCAAAGGAATTTTTCTTGGGCGAAAATCCTATTGGAAAGGAAATTTTAATAAAAAATAGAACTTATACAATTATAGGTCTTTTAAAACCGACTAGTGGTTTTGCAATGGGTTCTACAAATGACGTAGTAATGATTCCATATACCTCGGCTATGAAGTCTTTGGGAATCGGCAGTATTACAAGTGTAGATGCATACATGGATAATCCTGAAGAATCAGATACAATTATGGAATCTCTAAATGGAGTACTGAGCGAATCTTTTAATTACAGAGAAGATGCATTTTCAGTATTTAATATGCAGGATATGTTGGATACAGTATCAAACATAACTGGTATGATGTCTCTATTATTAGCAGGGATAGCTTCAATATCACTTTTAGTTGGTGGTATAGGTATAATGAATATGATGTTGGTTTCTGTTACAGAAAGAACTTCGGAAATTGGTCTAAGAAAAGCCTTAGGAGCGGAGCCAGGAAGCATACAGATGCAATTTTTAATTGAGTCAATTGTTTTGTGTTTATTTGGTGGAGCAATTGGTTTTTTATTAGGTGTTGGTATAGCATTTATAGCATCTATAGCTATAGGTTTTGAGCTTAGTTTAACTTATACAACAGTATTAATTGCTATAGGATTTTCAGCTTTTATAGGAGTTGTATTTGGCTTAACTCCTGCAAGAAAAGCAAGCAAATTAAATCCGATAGATGCATTAAGACATACGTAGGAACAAAAAAATCAGTATTATTTAAATTTTTATAAGAAAATATTTTGGAGGTAAATATGGTTAATATTTTGGTTGTTGATGATAATGATAAAATTAGAAAATTGTTTTCCACATATCTTTTAACTGAGGGTTATAATGTTTTTGAAGCTGAAAATGGAGAGAAAGCACTTGATATTATAGAGAGAATTAATATTGAACTTTTAGTTTTAGATATAATGATGCCAAAAATTAATGGATATGAACTTACAGAAGATCTTAGAAATGCTAATTATAATTTTCCTATTTTAATGATTACAGCAAAGGAAGATATAGAGGATATAAAAAGAGGATTTAGATTGGGAACAGATGATTATATGGTAAAACCCGTAGATATGGATGAAATGATATTAAGAGTTTCAGCTCTTTTAAGAAGAGCTAAAATATCAGCTGAAAAAAAAATTGTTTTAGATGATATAATCCTAGATTATGATAATATTTCTGTTATTACAAAAGATAAAACCCATATACTACCTAAAAAAGAATTTTACCTACTATTTAAACTAATAAGTTATCCTCAAAAAATATTTACAAGACAGCAGTTAATGGATGAAATATGGGGACTCGAAACAGAGGCAGAGGAAAGAACAGTAGATGTTCATATTAAAAGACTAAGGGAAAAATTGGGATATATAAAGGAATTTGAAATCATTACTGTAAGAGGACTTGGTTATAAAGTTGTGAAAAAGGTGTAATTTATGAGTAAATTTAAATCATTTTATATTAGATATATTATTGTTTTTATGGCTATTATCTGGCTCAGTACTTTGGTGTCTTTTTCTTTTAGTTTTAAAATATCTTCAGATTTCGCTAGAAAGCTATTTGATGATCTTTTATATACTAAAGTTGAAAATATTAAAGAAATGAATAAAAAGTATAGTGTCTCACCAGAAGAACTGTCTGAACTGATGACTGAAGGAACTGTTAAAATCAGAATATATAAAAGTATTTTAGAACTAAGGAATGATACAAAAATATTTGAAGAAATTTCAGAAGATGATGTAAAAAGTCTTGATAAAGGAGATACTATAAGCATAAAAGCAAAAAGATCTTTAGAATTGCCTTTTTTAGCTTTTAAAATGGAAGATAAAATTATGATAATAGGACCCAATCCAAATAATAATATTATGAAATTAATTATTTCAATAATACTAATGGTACTTTTTATAAGTAGTGGAATTGGGTCAGTTTTAATAGTTATTTCTCTTAGATTCATTATTAAACCAATAAAAAAGCTTACTTTTGCTATGAAGGAAGTAGCTAAAGGAAATTTTGATATAAAAATAAATTTAAATCGTCAAGATGAAGTTGGTCAATTAGCTGAACATTTTGACATAATGACAAAAGAATTAAAAAAGATTGAATACTTAAGAAAAGATTTCATATCAAATGTTTCTCATGAATTTAAAACACCTATGACATCAATACAGGGATTTGCAAAATTATTGAAGAAACAAGATTTACATAAAAAATCATATAAAGAGTATCTGGATATTATTATATCTGAAACAGGGAGGCTTTCTACTTTAAGTACAAATTTACTTAACCTAACAGAATTAGAAAATAAATCTATTATTATGAAAAAAGAAGAATTTTTAATTGATGAACAAATTAGAAAAGTTATACTCTTATTAGAAAAATTTTGGACTCAAAAGAATTTGGAATTTATATTGGAACTAGAAAAAACTAAATACATTGGAGAAGAACATTTACTTTGGCAGATTTGGTTAAATTTAATAAGTAATGCAATAAAATTTTCAAATGAAAATAGTGAAATCCTTATTAAGGTGAAAAATGCCAATGGTAGTATTTCAATTGAGATTACAGATAATGGTATTGGCATGGAGGAAGCTGAAAGAGAAAGAATTTTTGAAAAGTTTTATAAGGTTGATAAATCAAGATCAAAAGATGGAAATGGATTGGGGCTTTCAATAGTAAAAAAAATTATTGATACTTGCAATGGTAGGATTTATGTAAAAAGTTCCATTGGTAAGGGAACAACATTTTTAATAAAATTAAAATCAGAATAAATTATTAAGGTTATTCTAATGTATTATTGAAATTTTCATAAAACAACTTTTTTCTAAAATATTAATAGTTTAATGACAGTTATTTATTTTAATAAAATATTACAAATAATGGTGATTTGAATAATTATATGATAGAATTAGAACATTAAGTATAATGCATAATCAAAACTTCATAAGACAACTTTTTTTTCAAAAATGCCGATGCTTTAACAGATTTTTTTAAAAAGTTGATTAGTTTATTTTTTGATTCTGCCTAACCTAAAAAAATACTTAATAAAGTGTTTGACAAAAATATCTTTGAATGGATAGGAGAATTTAATTGTATATAGATGAAAAGTATAAAAAAATCTTAGTAATTGTTGAAAATAAATTAACTTGTTCTGCTCATAATTTAGATCATATATTTAGAGTGTATAATCTTTGCTTGCTGATTGCAAAAAATGAAAAAGATGTTGATTTAGAAGTGCTTATACCAGCAGCATTGCTGCATGATATTGCAAGAGATGAAGAAAGTAAAGATAAAAAAGGTGAGATTGATCATGCAATTTTAGGTAGTAAAAATGCTGAAAAAATACTAAGGGATTTAGAATATGATGAGAAAAAAATAGAGAGTATAAAAAATTGTATTAAAACTCACAGATTTAGAACAGGTAGTGAACCTCTTACGATAGAAGCAAAGATACTTTTTGATGCAGATAAACTAGATTCTATTGGGGCAGTTGGAATTGCACGCACATTTATGATAGCAGGACAATTTGGACAGAGAATAACAATAAGTGAGTCATATAGTATTTATGATAATTCAAACGTGGTTGAAAATGGAAGACTTAAAGATATTTCTAAACATACACCATTTATTGAATATGAAATTAAATTGAAAAAAATTGTCAATAAGTTATATACTAATTCAGCTAAAATTATAGGTAAAGACAGATCTTATTTTATGGAAGATTTTTTCAATAGATTAAAACTAGAAATGGAAGGAATTAGATAGGGATAAAGATAATGTTTTGTAGATATAATAAAAATAATAAATTAATTTTTTATTTTTGTTAGGAAACCTTAAAAAAAATAATATCACATTTTTGCATTTCTTATTAATATAAACTAGTTCTAGCAATTTTTTGATTATGCCTAAGATAAAGAAAGAAT
>JBDMZA010000573.1:0-2667 GCA_039770155.1 Clostridiales bacterium | reverse complement strand
TTTTCCTTGTATTCTATCATTTTTATTTCTGATAAATTTGTTATTCTTCTCTCAAAACTTATTGATTTTATTAATTTTTCTATATGATTATTAATATTATCTTCTGTGATTTCAGAATTGTTATTATCTATGTTCATATCTATTAATATATCAAAAGAGAAATATTCTTTTGATTTTAGTAAATCCCATTTAAATTCTATTGTGTTTCGATCTTTTAAAACATAATCTATATTAATTTTTGGAGGATTATTTGTTATTTTACATTTTAAAAAACTATATTTTATGGGAATACTCATTGTTAAAGGACGATGAATATTTTTATGTTCTAAATCAATATTTCCTGAATTTAAAAATTGACAATTTAGTAACATTAATCCAAACTTGACTGGATTACCTTCATATATAATTGATATTCCATTTACATTTTCAAAAATTGATTTATATAATGAAAAATAACCTTCTTTTATAAATGTTAATTTAACATTATT
The DNA here is from genome assembly GCA_039770155.1 of Clostridiales bacterium. Lineage (GTDB taxonomy): Bacteria > Bacillota > Clostridia > Acetivibrionales > JBDMZA01 > JBDMZA01. The sequence continues at coordinate 2,179 of JBDMZA010000573.1, read as the reverse complement.
ACGAAACTTGAAAGAATACATTATACCTAAATATCCAAAAATAATTGTTAGTATTAGGCATAATCAAAAAATAAACTAATCAACTTTTTTTGAAAAAAAGAATAGTTTTTAAAGTATGTCAACTTAAAATATATAAAAAACCATTAATTTACTATAATTAATATATATATATTATTATATAATTATTTTGATATTTATAATAGAATAAAAATGCTTATTTTCATAATATTTTCTAAATTACATTTATTTTGCTTAAGAATAAAGATTGATTTATCAAGATACAATCTAATACCAGTAATTATAATAATGGAATAAGGCATAATCAGATCTGGCATAACACTAGAGAGTTCTTTAACTTTTTTAAGTTCTATTAAATTAGAATGGACACAAGGATTATATTGTTGTAATATATATTTTAATGTAAAGTAAATTTTTTCGAGGTGAATAAATGGACTATTTAATAAGGGGAACTCTTAAGAAATTTCCTGTAAGATTTTTTATAGCAAATACGACAAAAACAGTAGAAAACATGAATTTAATTCATAACACAACTCCAACTTCTTCAGCAGCTGCCGGTAGAGTTCTTACAGCAACTGTTTTAATGGGTTCAATGTTGAAAAATAGATCAGATAAACTAAGTATAATTATTGAAGGGGATGGGAAGTTAAATAAAGTTATAGCAACTTCTGGTAATGATTTAAAAGTTAAGTGTGAAATATATAATCCGAATGTGGGTTTAATGATAAATAAGTTTGATAAAATTGATGTGGCAAAGGCTGTTGGTAAAGGGTTTTTAACAGTTACTTATGATTCAGGAGAAAAAGAACCTTATTCAGGAAAAACAGAACTTATTACATCTGAAATAGGAGAGGATATTGCTTATTATTATTTGAAAAGTGAACAAATTCCATCTGTTGTTTCTTTAGGTGTATTGATTGATAGGGAGACGAAAATAAAAAGTGCTGGTGGATTCATAATACAAATTATGCCTGATTGTAGTGAAGATATTATAAATTTTCTTGAGAAAAGAGTTAATTCAATACAATCTATAAGCCAATTAATTGATAGTGGTATGAGTTGTGAAGAAATATCAAAAGAAATTTTTAAAGACTATGAATTTAATATTCATGAAAATAATAGTATTGAATATTTTTGTGATTGTTCTAAAACTAAAGTAGAGAAAGTTTTGATTTCATTAGGTAAAAATAAATTAAATGAAATAATTTATGAAGATAAAAAAATTGAAGTGAAATGCCATTTTTGTAATACTACATATAATTTTAATGAGATTGACATACATAATTTATTAAAAACCATTTAAAAAAAATTCAAACTATTCTATATAAGTATCTAAAAAAAAAAGCTATTACTAATTGTAAGTAATAGCTTTTAAATCATTAATTTTTATTAAATAATTTTTTTCTATTTAGTATTGTAAAAATACTTATACCAATAATAATAACTGATACTCCTAAAATAAGCATTAATGAAGAACTAGATTCACCTGTTTTAGGCAATGAATCAGACTCATCTGATACTACTGGTGTAATTGTTTCTTCAGGAGCTACTTCTTCAGTTGGTTCTTCAGTTGGTTCTTCGCTTGGCTCTTCAGTTGGTACAACTTCAGGAGTTTCTTCTACAGGTGGTTCAGTGACTTCATCTGTAGGAGAAGGTGATTCAGTAACTTCATCTGTAGGACAAGGTGATTTAGTAGTTTCATCTGTAGTGCAAGGTGTTTTAGTAGGCTTGTCTGTATGGCAAGTTGGCTTGTCAGGTTTATCTGTGTGACAAGTTGGTTTGTCGGGTTTGCATGTATGACAAGTTGGCTTATCAGGTTTAGTAGTTTTATCTGTACAAGCAAACGCACTTAAAGAAAATGCTGATAAAATAGCAATTACTAAAATTGATACAAAGAAAAATCTTTTTATGTTCATATATTTCCCCCTAAAAAAAATTTATATATATTTACTTATAATACAATATTTTTTTGATGAATAAAACTTGAAGACAAAAAATGCCAATATAACTTATGAAATTACAAATTAGATATTTAGAATATAAATAACAAATAGATAAAAGTTATGATGGAAAATGAAGTTATATAATATTAATTAATAACGATATACTTTTCGATAATATATTTGAGAAACTCTAAAAAATAATATTACAGTTTTAAAAT
>JBDMZA010000572.1:0-4658 GCA_039770155.1 Clostridiales bacterium | reverse complement strand
GTAAATATATGGCAGTTCTTCTTGAAAGCATACTAACACCCTTCCTTTAGTATAAAGCCTAAGAACAATTAAAAATTAAATAAGTATTCTTTTCTCTGAAAATTCCCTAAAACACTAGAATTTATCAATCAAAAAATCTAATTTATTTTAATCCTATTCCTTATTTAGACATAATCAAAAAATAAACTAGTCAACTTTTTTTGAAAATTCGTTAAACCATCGATATTTTCAGAAAAAAATTGTCTTAAAGTTTTATTTTTTAAATATCTCTAATTTAACTATTCTTGCTCTGTAAGTTTCTTTATTTTTTCAAGATATTTTTTATTTTCACTAATATTATTTGAAATACTTATTTCTATTTTATTAATTGCACCCTTTTTATTATCAATAAGCTTATCTATATCAGAACCAATGTCTTCTAGTTTTCTATAGTAATTTTTAGCACTATTAAAATCTTCATTAGCATCTTTTTTATTTTCTGCATTTATACTATTAACTAAGTTATTTATACTAAAAACAAATTCAGTTCCATTATCTATAAAGTTTTCATAATTTTCATATTCTTTTAAAGTAAAATATTTATTCGTAATAACCTTATTTTTATTCTTTTCCATATCATTTTTCATTTTATGCAATTCATCTAAATTATTAGTTAAATAATTATCTATATATTCAAAAGGTTTATATATTTTAGCATAGCTTATTCCTCTATTTTCATTTTGTGAAACAACTATTTCTTGAAATATTATTTCTGCATTACTAATTAACATTGATATCTCTTTAATATGATTTTCAATTTTATCAACAGCTTCTTTATTTTCTTTGTAAAAGTTTTTTTTTGTATTAAAATTCTTTATCTCTTTATTATTTTTTTCTATTTTCCCTGTCAAATCTAATATCTCTTTAGATCTATCAGATAATTCTTTTGAATATGCATAATTTTTTTTATAATTTTTGCAGAATTTATTTATTTTTTCAAAACTGCCAGTGTATTCTTTTGGCACCTCTTTTTTAGCTTCTTTATAAAAATCATCCTTTGCTTTTTTTTCAAGAAACTCAATTTTTTCTTTTGCTATTTTATCATACTTATAAAATTCATTTTCTTCTATATAATCGCTATATGCTAAATATGCTTCATTATATTTACTCTTTTCAATTTTTTTATTTATATCTTCCAGTTTTAATGAAGCACTTAACAAATCGTAAAAGTAACTTGCACCCAATAAAATCACACTCAAAATACATACACACATAAATAAAAATACAATTTTTCTTTTACCTTCTAAAAATGTCTTTTTAAATTTATTTTTAAAATTATTTTTCTTAATCAAATTAGAATCCAAAGGATAATTCATATTATTCTTTGGATTTATAATATTATTTTTATCAGATGATTCATTATCTTGATAAAATGTTACTGTTTGATTTTCTTTAAAGTCTAACTCGTCATTGTTTATTTTAGTTGTTTTTGTAATATCAACATATTCTATAACAGTATATATAGTATTATTATCTTCAAAATAATCCTTTACTTTAATTGTATTTTTTAAATTCTCATTACTTTTTAAAATTTTTAAATCTTCTCTAATATTTTCAAGAAATTCACTATATACTTTTTCATCATGCTTTTTAAGTACTATAACATTTCCATCATCTCTTTTAATTATCTCTTTTGGCAGATACTCTTTAATACATACTTTTTCATTGTTTTTATGGTCATAAGCTATGTACACAGATTCTATTTCACCTGAGTTTATAACTTTTCCCAATTCATATCTTTCATCATTTAATTTATTTCCAGGTTTTAATATATATGGTATATTTTCCTGACTATTATCTGAATATCCACATATTTCACATGTTTGTGAAATAAATTCTTTCTTGTTCATGCAACCATAACATAAATTCACCAGTATCACTCCTTTAGGCAAAAAATAAAAACCTTTAACTAGAGCTTTTTTAATTATGCCTAATAAAAACCCTAAAAAATAATATCTAATTCTTATATTCTGAAATTTACTTAAATCACATAATTTCATACTCAAGAATTATGGTTTATTTTTTGGATATCCTATACTCTTTATTTATTGTTATTTTAAACTTGAAGTCACATAGTCTTAATAAGTTGAATAGAAAAAATGTGATTATATTTTTAAATATACTCATTTTGTATTTGTAAAATTCTTTTATACAAAAATTTTGATAAAATATATTTATTTAAATATATTTTTTAATTAATTTTTATATAATATATTTTAATAATAACACAAATATGTCATTAATGGCAATATATCGTAATACAATAGTAATATTAAAAATCATGTTGTATAAAGAGCATTTATATTTACATATTCATTTGAAAAATCACATGTCCATATTTTAATTTTACTATTTCCATTTTTAAAATCTATTAATAATGAAATCTCTTTATTTTTTAAAGATTTTTCTGCCTCAATATATTCTTTTTGACCAATTTGAGGTTCCCCATTTTTAACTATTATATTTCCATTAACATAAATGTCAATTATATTACAGTTCATTCCTGTCATTGATTTTCCTATTGCCATTAAAATCCTTCCCCAATTCATATCTTCTCCATAGAATGCTGTCTTAACAAGAGGTGAGTTTGCAATTGAAAATCCTACTTTTTTGGCTTTTTTTCTGCTTTTAGTGTTTACTACATCTATTGTTATAAATTTAGTAGCACCTTCTCCATCATAAGCAATTTCTTTAGCCATATGTTCTAATAATTTTTTTAAATTACTAAAAAATATTTTGTAATTTTTATCTTTTTTATTTATACTTTCATTTCCTGCTTTTCCATTTGCCAGCATAAAAACAGTGTCGTTTGTACTTGTATCACCATCAACCGATATACAATTAAATGTTTCTTTCACAGCTTTTTTTAAGGCCATTTTTAACAAATCATACTTTATAGATGCATCTGTTAAAACAGTACAAAGCATTGTTGCCATATTAGGCATAATCATTCCAGACCCTTTAGCACAAGCTCCAATATTTATTTCTTTTCCATCAATTTCAAACTTAACAGAAGCTTGTTTTTTTCTAGTATCTGTTGTCATAATAGCCTCTGCAAAATCATCATTTCCTTTATTTGAAAGACTTTCTACCAAAACATCCATACTTGTTTTTATTTCTTCTACATTTAGCTTTCTTCCTATTACTCCTGTAGAACCTATATAACATTTTTCAATATCTATATTTAATATTTTTGAAATCTCATAAGCACATTCTCTTGCATCAACAATTCCTTGATTTCCAGTGAAAGCATTTGCTTTACCACTATTTATCAAAATCGCTCTCTTTATTTTGGTCTTTTCATCCATTTCTTTTGAAAATATTACAGGTGCTGCAACAATATCACTTCTTGTATATACAGCTGTACCATATGTTTTTTCAGAATCTGAGTAAATCAATCCTAGATTTTTTTTGCTATTATCAACTGTTATACCTGAAAATTTATATCCTTTTACAGCTGAAAGACCTTCTTTGTTTATCATCTTAACCTCCATGTTATAATAAATTTTGATTATACCTTACTAATTTGATATTATTAAATCAATTATTAAACCTAGGGATATCCAAAAAATAAACTCTAATTCTCGAGTATGAATTCCCATGATTTAAGAGAATTTCATGTGAAAAAATTTGGGTATTATTGTTTCGGTCTATCCTTAAGATTTCCTAACTATATTATACTATATGGAGAATTATTATGCATAAATTAAAAAACTCAAATATTTCAAGTAAAGATGAGCTTTATAACGAATTATGTTTTAATTTAAAATCAATTATTGATGGAGAATCTGATTTGATTGCAAACTTATCAAATGCATCAGCATTATTATTTAATACATTGTCAGATATAAATTGGTCAGGATTTTATCTTTGGAAAGAAAATGAATTAGTATTAGGTCCATTTCAAGGAAAACCTGCTTGTATAAGAATTAAAAAGGGACAAGGTGTTTGCGGAGCATCAGTTTTAGAAAAAAAAATTATTTTAGTATCAGATGTAAATAAGTTTCCTAACCATATACCTTGTGATTCAGATTCCAAGTCTGAAATAGTATTACCTATTATAAAAAACAACATATTAATAGGAGTTTTAGATATTGATAGTCCAATAATAGATAGATTTGATTTTGAAGATAGTAAAGGACTTTCAACTTTTGTTAAAATTATTTTAGAAAACATGTAATATCTAATAATATCTAAAAACTAAATCTACATTTTAAAATAATGCTGAATTAGGCAGAATCAAAAATTTCTGCCTTATAACATTATTTTTTTCTATTATTTTTGAAATTAGTTTTCAAATAATATTGTACTTTATTATAATTAAATAACTCTTTTTCTGTTTTTTGTAATACTTTTGAAGTTAATTTATCATTTTCTTTATACCGTTTTTGAAGATGAATAACATCCAGTGATTCTTTAAGATCATCAGTTAACTTTATAAATTCATTACCTTTATATTCAGCTAAATTAAAAAACTCATTCATTAAATAATTAGGACTTATTGTAGGTCCACTTCCTTTAAAATCATTTTTTAAAATTTCTTTTGCACTTTTATTACTCCAAATAATATATGGTGTATTATAATAATTATAAAAACCTTCTTCACTTGCTAAATCAAT
>JBDMZA010000571.1:0-5622 GCA_039770155.1 Clostridiales bacterium | reverse complement strand
GTTTTGTGATGATCAATGGAGATTTGATACTTTCACAAAGTATTTGGCACCGAAATTAACATATTCAATTACAACTGATAAATATAGTTTGACTAAGTATGAATCATTAGGTTATAAAAATGTAATATTATCTCAATGGGGAGCATTGGAATATGATCAGAATATAAACTTTAGTGATATTAAATATAAATATGAGATTTCTTTTGTAGGAGGAAGAAATTCGACAAGAGAATGGATAATTAATCATCTAAAACGTAAAGGGATTAAAGTTGAATGTTTTGGTAAAGGATGGGAAAATGGAAGGATTAGTTATGAAGATATGAGGCAGATTTTTTTGCAATCTAAGATTAATTTAAATTTATCAAATAGTATATCAACTGATATAAGATATTTAACATCATCAATTAAAAATTGTGTAAATTTTTTTAGATATCAAAAACGTATTGAACAAATAAAAGCAAGAAACTTCGAAATCCCTTGTTTTGGTGGATTTCAATTAACAAACTATGTACCAGGAATAGAAGAACACTATGTTATTGGTGATGAAGTGGCTGTATATTCAAGTGTTGATGATTTATGTTTACAATTAGATTTTTATCTTAAAAATGATCTAATAAGACAAAAAATAGCTGTTAATGGATATGAAAGGTCGCAAAATTATACTTATACAGAAAGGATTAAAGAAGTCCTTGGAAAGGTAAATTGTAATGCTAAAAATTAGTATTGTAGTTTCATGTTATTATAATAAAAATAAATTATTTGATATAAATAATTTATTTTTAAACAGGGATAATTGCAACTACCATTGGTATTTATTTAAACAAAAGTGCAATGATCTAGGAATAGATGTAGCAACTAGTGATATTAATTTACCAGAAGATAGTGATTTAATAATTTATAGTGATATGTCAACAATAAAAGATATAAATAATAAAAAAAATAATTTCTTGATATTATTTGAATCAGAGCTTATACACAAAGATAATTGGACTGTAAAATATCATAAATACTTTGATAAAATTTTTGTTTGGAATGATGATTGGGTAGATGGGGAAAAGTATATAAAATATTATTGGCCAAATAAGATTCCAGATTCCATTAACTTCAATTCAAGTGAAAAAATTAAGTTTTGCACAATGATCGTGGGAAATAAATTTAAGTTACACCCTCTAGAGTTGTATAGTGAAAGAATAAACACTATACGTTATTTTGAACAAAATTGTCTAGAAAACTTTGATTTGTTTGGAATGGGTTGGGATAAACCTATATTTAAAGGTTGTTTTCAGAAGTTAAATAGAATAGCATTTTTATTTAAGTTTCTAAAAATTAAATATCCTTCATATAAAGGAATAGTTGATTCTAAAATAGATATTTTAAAAAAGTTTAAATTTTCGATATGTTATGAGAATGCAAAGGATATTCCAGGTTATATAACTGAAAAAATATTCGATTCATTCTTTGCAGGTTGTGTGCCAATTTATTGGGGAGCTCCAAATATAAATAATTTTATACCGAAAGGAACATTTGTTAATAGAAGAGAATTTAAAGATAATCAAGAATTATATGTATATTTAAAAAATATGAAAAATAATGAATATGAGAATTATTTGGTTAAAATAAAATCTTTTTTAACTAGTGAAAAAGCTAAATTGTTTTCAGCAGAAAGTTTTGTGTCTATTATTCTAAACAGTATAGATTCAACTTTAAATGTTAAATAGATATTTGATATATCTGTATATAAAGATTTGAGATTTTGAGAGGGTAATAAATTGAATAATATAAAGTTAACCATTGGTATACCAGTTTATAATGGCGAAAGATTTATTAAAAAAACATTAGATAGTATTACTGACCAACTTATTGATGATGAGTATATGTTGGAAATAGTAATATCAGATAATGCTTCCACAGATAAAACAGCTGAGATCATTTTTTCATACAAAAATAATTATAAATATTTAATAAAATATTTTAAAAATGAAAGAAATATGGGTTATGATAAAAATATTGATCTTGTAATACAAAGATCTGAGGGACAATCTGTATGGCTTCTAGGTTGTGGAGATTTATTACTTCCAGGTGTGTTGGATTATATTATACATAAATTAGAAATATTAAAATATGATTATATACAATTAAATTTTAATATGTATTCTGAAGAAACTGAGAAGTTTGAGGTGATAAATAATTCAACTATTACTAATGATACAAAATTTGAATCAATTGAAGAGTTTTTTAAAAAATTAGGTGGACCAGCTATGGCAGTTTCAGCAAATATTGTGCGAAAAAAATGCTGGATTGAAATATACAAAAATAGACTTACGGCTCAGGGATGGTGCCATATAGAAAGAATTATAAATATGCTTTTGAATGAAAAAATCCAAATTTTTTTTATTAGCAAATGTTGTTTTACTTTATATCGTGAATTAGATGGATGGTGGACAAGCTCAGCAGTATATACAAACTATATTCAGTATCAAAAAATATTAAATAACATGAGAAAAAAGAGAGTGTCTAAAAAAATTGTTAAAATATTATATAAAAGACATTATCCACTACCATTAATTACATCAATCATCCTAGGAAAAAGAACAGGATTAAAATTTGATTTTAAATTAATCATGGAGGTCACAAATTTATTCTATAAAAGTGTATTATTCTGGTTAGTCATTTTACCCTTAATCTTATTACCAAATCACATTTATAAAAATAAGGAGTTTTATAGAATATATTTATATAGTAGAGATTTATATACGAGGATTAAGTTGTTTTATAAGAAGGGAACAAGAATTTAATGAATAATAAAACAAATTACCTGTTAACATTTACTACTAATTTTACTGGGATCCTTATTTCGATGTTGGTTGGTTTTATTTCGATACCTATTAGTTTGAATTACTGGAAATCAGAAAGATATAGTATATGGGCATTAGTTACTTCAATCCTTATTTATCTTAGTGTAACTAACTTAGGATTAAATTCAGCTGCCAATGTTTTAATTGCAAAGAATTCAAAGTTTGAAGATAAAATAAAAATTTTTAAAAGGGCATTAGTTTTTTTAATATTAAGTGTAACATTAGGACTTATAATTTTCTTGGTAGTTAATTACTTTAACAAAGATTGGATTTTCATATTGGGTAAAATTCCTCAAAATTTAAAATCAGAAACATATTATTCATGTTTAGTATTTGGAATATTTTTCTTTATTAATATGCCATTTTCTTTATTAGGTTCAGTATTTAATGGATTTCAAAAAGCTTATATTGAAAATGTTTTTTCGATAGTGCAAACAATTTTTACTTTTTTAAGCCTTTTATTAACAATTAAATTGAAAGGTAATCTTGTGACATATGCTTTTTGTAATGGATCTACAACAGTTGTACTAAACCTAATCAAAATGGCAATATTTTATAAAATAATTTATAAGAAAGTATATTTTAATTCACTATGTACTGATTTAAAAAATTATAATAATGATACCTCATATAAACATATATTTATTACAGGCATACGTTTTTTTTCAGTGGGTATGGCAGCTATAATTGTTTGGAATACTGATAATTTTGTTATTTCAAATTTTATAGGATTAAAAGAGGTAGCTCCTTTTTTTGTAACTTTTAAAATGTATACAATATTATTTTCCTTAATAACAATTATTAACTCTTCCATTATGCCAATTATAGGAAAAGAATTAGCTTATAATAATTTTGAATGGATTAATTCAGTTTATTCAAAATTATTTGTTATTGCAGAAACAATTGGAGGTTTAACTTGGTTAGGTGGTCTTTTGTTTTTAAGAGACATAATAACATTATGGTCGGGAAAGGAAAGTTATGCAGGCATAGTGGTTGTTTTTGCTTTAGGGGGTTATTCTTATTTATTTAGTATGGTTAATCTTAATTCAGGAATATTAACTGCTATGAATTATATTAAAGGATATGAAATCATGGGATGGTTTGAGGCTGTCCTCAATATAGGACTTTCGATATTTCTGATAAAATATTTTAGTATTGGTGGAGTGGCAATAGGTACATTTTTAGGTTCTCTTTTATCACCTACATGGATTTTGCCATTTTGGATTGTTAAAAGAAGTAATAAGAGAATAAAATATAATTTGAGTTTTGTTTTAAAACATTTTGGTTTTATAATTTTACCATTGTTGATGTTAGGATTGATTGTTCAGAATTATGTTAGTGGAATTTATGGTAGAGTCTTAATTGGAATTTTAATTTGTATAATATATATTGTTTTAAGTATTATTATAATACCAAAAGAGAAAAAAAATTTTTTTATAAAAACTTTTCTTAGTTTTTTTAAAAAATTTGATTTATTGAAATGTCATACTAAATAAAAAATGGAGTCGAAATGAAGATAAAAAAAAATGGTAAACCATTTGTAAGTATATGTATTCCTACATATAATGCATTGAGTACTATTAAGAATACAATCAGCTCAATATTAAATCAAACATATAAAAACTTCGAATTAATTATTATTGATAATGCATCGACAGATAATACAATAGAAATAGTACGGGGATTTGATGATTCCCGTATTAAAGTAATTCAAAATGAGATTAACATAGGTGCGGAAGCAAACTTTGAAAGGTGTTTTAAATATGCAGAGGGTAAGTATACAGCTATTTTTCATTCTGATGATTTATATAATAAGGATATAATATTAAATGAAATTAATTTTCTTGAAGAAAGAAAAGATGTTGGTGCCGTTTTTACAATGGCACAGTATATTGATGAGAAGGGGAACTTTATTGATATTGCACAAATACCTAAAATTGTTACTAATATAAAAGATGTGCAAATATATAATTTTGAAGAAATTTTCAAATTGATACTTCGATATTTTAATTTTCTCATTTGTCCAAGTGCTATGGTACGTTCAAGTATTTATAAAAATCATGTAAAAAAATGGGATGGTGAAAGATTTGGAACTTCTGCTGATTTAGGTGTTTGGCTTAAAATTTTGGAAAAATATTCAATAGGTATTTTACCTGAAATTCTTATAAGCTACCGTATTAGTAAAATTCAAACTGGTGCTAAGTATAGACGGTTTAATATTCAAAGGTCTGATTTTTTTAAAGTTATTGATTATTATTTAGAACAAGAAAATGTTAAGAAGTTTATACAAGAAAAGGATTTAAACCAATTATTTTTTTTAGAAAGAGTAGATAATTATTCACGTGCAATGAAATGCTTGATAACTGGTAATACTTTATTGGCAAAAGAACTCACAAAATCAGTATGGAATTTTAAGTTATTTATAATTGCATTAATAACGAAGCCACAACGTCTTGTAAATAAAAAAAGAATTATAATTTGGTTTTCGGGAATAGTATTATTTTTTGCAGCTCGAATACCATGTCAAAAATTTATAAAGAAATTATTGTATAGAATTCGTTACGGAAGTGTAATGAAATTATTTAAACAATAACTAAAATCTACATGAGAATTATTATAAGGATGATGTTTTTGAGTATAAATTATAAAAAGCTTGTGTTCATGGTTTTTATTGGATATATAGTATTTGTTCCAAGTGGACCATTTCCAATAACAATGCCATTTATAGGAATAAACCTTGATGTTTTTATAGGTATTATACTTATGT
>JBDMZA010000570.1:0-6878 GCA_039770155.1 Clostridiales bacterium | reverse complement strand
TAGGCTCAGAAGAGTCAGCTTTTAGATTATTTTTTCAAACAATAGTCATATCAGGCTTTATTATTTTAAATTATAATAAAAAACGAATAAATATTAAGATAAAAAGTTCAATTATTTTTATTATTATGTTAATAGCAGGATTTTATGCCATATATAGTTATGGAATTTTTAGTAAAGGTATTGTACTTATAATAAGTACAAGTATATTAGCTCCTGTTATTTTCGGAAGAAAATGTAGTTATGTTTTTTTAGGTATTTCATATATGCTTATAGTACTAACGGCTTATGGAAGTTCATTAAAAATTATACCATTTTCATATGATTATGAAGGAAAAGGTTTAACTCCTTGGGAAACTACCAGACATGTAATGTGGTTCATTTTTTTTATATTAATAGTAGTTTATGGAATAACTACAATTCATCAAAAATATTCAATTGCTGTTAAAGAACTTTCTAATAATAAGGACAATTTAGAAAAAATTAATAAAATTTTATCTATAAACAAAAACAACTTAGAAAAAGTCAACAATAACTTATCTAAAAATATAGAAGAACACGAAAAAACATTAAAGGAATTAAAAGAAAATAAGCGAAACTTACAAGCAATATTTGAAAATACAAATGATGCAATAGTTTTACTTGAAAATGGATTTTCTGTATATTTAAATCCAAATTTTTTCAAATTATTTAGATATGAAAGTAATGATATAATAGATAAAAATATTCAAGAATTTTTTACAGATAATATATGTAAAAATATTGATGATAAAACTGATTTGCATGAGTTATTTGAAACAATAGGTGTAAGATCTGATAGTACTAAATTTGATGTTGAAATAAAATCATCAAGATTTAATATGAATGAAAAAATATATAATGTTTTGATTATAAGAGATATAACTGATAAAAAGATTCAAGAAAAACATCTTGAAAAACTAGTTACAGAAAGAACAAGAGAGTTAACTGAAGCAAGACAATTAGCAGATTTAGCAAATAAAACCAAAAGTGAATTTTTAGCAAATATGAGTCATGAAATAAGAACACCTATAAATGCAATTATTGGTTATAGCCATATGCTTAAATGTTCTCTTGGAGATTCAAAATATACAGGGTATATTAAAACAATAAAAGATTCGGCGGATCATTTGCTAAATCTGTTAAGTGATATATTGGATTTATCAAAAATTGAAGCTAATAAAACTGTATCTGAAGAAAAGGAATTTAATATTGTTGAACTTATGGAAAATGTTATGGTTATACAAAAATATCAGGCACTAGGTAAAGGATTAAAATATAATTATATTATAGATGATGATATTCCACAGGTTTTAATAGGAGATTTTATAAAAATAAAGCAAATATTAATTAATTTAATATCTAATGCTATAAAATTTACCGATAATGGTTTTGTAAGATCTCATTGCTATGTTGAAGAATGTTACAATGACAGAGTAAAATTAGGTTTCAAAATAAAAGATAGTGGCATAGGCATTGAAGAAAATCAGAAAAATGACCTATTTGATAATTTTATTCAAGGTGATAAATCAACTTCAAGAAAATATGATGGCGTAGGCTTAGGTTTATCAATATGTAAAAAATTTTCAGAATTTCTTGGAGGAAATATTAGAATTAATAGTAAAAAAGATAAAGGCACAACTGCAATTTTTACAATAACTCTGAAGTATGTAAATAAATCAATAAAAACCAGATGTAATAGTTTCAAGAAAATATCCGATGAAAAACAAATTTTAGATTTTAATAGAAAAAAAATATTAATCGTTGAAGATAATTATATCAATCAAAAAATGATGCTTGAATTATTAAGTTCATTTAATTTCGATGTACTTTGTGCTGGAGATGGAATTAAGGCTTTAGAATTAATAAGTGATAATGATTTTAAAATTATTATTATGGATTTACATATGCCTAAAATGGACGGTTATGAGGTTACAAATAGAATAAGAAATTTGGAAGGTTATAAAAATATACCAATAATTGCTTTGACTGCCGATATTATAGAAGGAACAAAAAAGAGAATATTAAACTCAGGTATGGATTTTTATTTAACTAAACCTATTGACCCAGATTTGCTTGTACATACAATATCAAATTTTCTTAAAAAGAGTAAAAAAAATGTTAACAAAAAAGTTTTAATTAGTAATCCAAAGGAATATATTAATTTTGATGAAGCTATTAATAGAGTAAATGGAAATAAAAATTTATACATGGACTTGTTGAAGATATATTTAAGAGAACATTGTGATGATTTAGATAAAATAAAAAATTTATATATCAAAAAAGAATATAAAAAACAAAAAGATATAACACATAGTTTAAAAGGTGTATCAGCTAATTTGGGTATCTATAAGATATCAGAGGAATTAAAAATTATGGAAGATTATATAATTGAAAAAAAATTCAATATGATTGAAGAAAAAATAAATTCAATTACTACCATATTTAATAATACTATCATTTGTATCAAGGAATACCTACAAGAATAATCAAAAAAAAATCTATCTTTTAAAATAATGAATCATATGATATTTACTCCATTTCTAAATATTTTCCATATATAATTCCCTGTTTGTAAACTCTATACCACGGTTCTCCCTTATCGCTTTCTTTTCCACATGGTAAATATTTAACATATCCTGGATATGAATCATCAATATATGAAGGGTCTTTATCTTCTTTTTTAGGTGGAGACATTGGAATGCCAAAATAGAATCCCATTACTGGAAACATCCAGCAGGTTTTTGGTTTATATTTCCATGGATGCATATCACTATCTGTTGCTAATTTTTGTAGAGAACAAATACCATTTCCACTTGAGAAAGAACACATAGTTTTTCCAAAATGCTTTGGATAATCTTTCATTTTTGTTTTATATGGTCTTGTTACAACTTTTCTTCCAAGTATTTTATCATTCCAATTATTATCTTTTATAAATACTTCAGGTAAAAAACTAAAATAATCCTTGTTATCATCTACTACTTTTTTTATAAATTCTTCCTCATCTTCATTGTTCATATATACACCTTCATAGCAACATATTCCATCACAATTATCTAAATTGCACCCTTTTAGTCTTGGTCTATCATCCAATTCATCAAAATAAAATTTTTCTACTTTAATGAAATCGTCAATGACTGGCTTTATATATTTTTTTCTCCACGTAACAATTTTGTTATTTAAATATTTATCAACCAATAATAAATATTTGTCCAATACCTCATTTATTATAAATATATAACCTTTTATCCCCTCGCAATTTAATAATAATCCAACCAACTTATGAACTATATCACTAATCTCAACGGAAACCCCAAATAACTTAATATAACATGCTAAAGCTTGAGCTTTCAAACCCGGAGCCTCTTTTTCATTAATGGATTCAATTAAAATCTTAGCTTCCTCTTCTTTAATTTTTTTTCCCAAAATTACAGTACTAACTAAAATAAAACATGAGGCTAATTCATATAAATATCCAAAATTATTTTCACCGCATTTCTCCATTACTTCATACAACTTTTCAATTGATGATGGCTCACCAAAATGAGCCAAAGCCATTGCCCTCCAAATACGTCCATAATACAACATCCAATTATCACCAATCTCTTTTGAAATTATAAGACCTTCTTCAAAAAATAAAAAAGCTATAGATAGTTTACCTCTATATGCTAAAACTATTCCATAGCCAATCGCAACTCTATTTAGTACATTTAAATTATTATCATCTTTTAATTTATTATACAATTCTTCAAATCCAAACTCAGCATTTTCAAGTTCCCCTATTCCAATATAACCATTTAATAATCCAATTTTATTATATAAATTGTACTTTTTATTATCATCATTATTTAAAATTTTATTATACTCATTAACTAAATATAAATTCTTATCCATCTTATATGCCATATTTAATATCTCATTGTCTAAAATTCTATTTTCCATATAATCACTTCCTAATACCATGGGTAAATTTTAACTTCCACTATTCTACCATAACAATCCAAAGAATTGAAAACTTTTGATATATTAGGCAGAATCAAAAAATAAACTCTAATTCTCGAGTATGAATTCGTATGATTTAAGAGAACTTCAGAGGAAAAGAATTCGATATTATTTCTTAGGCTATCCTTAGTATTCTTAAAATATATTAAAAAAAATACTTCTCATAGTTATTTATGAGAAGTATTTTGAGAAGTATTTTTGATTAAGCATAATCAAAAATTTCATAAGACAATTTTTTTCTAAAATATCGATGGTTTAACGAATTTTCAAAAAAAGTTGTCTAGTTTATTTTTTGATTCTGCCTTATTTACATTTAATTTACCACAAAATTTGTAGGTGTACTATTAGTTCCACTATAAGAAAGGTTAAATCCAAAGCTAACTGTTCCACTAACAGGTATAGAACTATTCCACTCTACATTACTAACAGAAACATTTGTACCATCTTGTGTGAATACACCATTCCACACATTATTTATCACTTGATTACCTGAAAAATTCCATGATACCATCCAATTATTTTTTACAGTATCACTATTATTAGTTAAAACAACATTACATGTAGCTCCAGAACCCCAATCATTTGAAATTTCATATTTTACAGATATTTCAGCCTCCTGACTTGGTTCTGTTTCTGTTGTAGTTGTAGTCGTGGTTGTAGTTGGTTCTGCTGTTGGTGTATCTGTCATTATAGTTGTGGGTGAAATTGTTGGTGTAATTGTTGGGCTAGCTTCCTTGGAAGAAGTTACAATGCTACCAACATCACCAACAAACGTAGTAATACTATTTGCTTGTAATGTAGTATTAAATGAATTTCCAGATACATCTATATTAGATTTAGCTTTAATATTTTCATTTTCTGAAGTAACATAAGGTGTAACACTTGATACATTACCATTTTGAAATACAAAATTCTGATCAACTGCCGAATCACCTTTGTTTATAGCAACAATAACCGCTTTTCCATCTCCTGTATATCCGCTTACATAAACATTAGTCTGTGGATTAAGTGTAGTATCCACATTATAATATCCATCATGAACAAATTTAGCAAACTGTCCCATTACATATCCACGTTTTTGTACTTCTCCAGCACTATTATACAATCCATTAGAGTCACTGATTACCCACCACCATACATAAGCATTCATTTTTCCAACTGTCATGCAATCATGTATCTGTTTGGCTGTATTTAAACATTCATCAAGTGATTGAGAAATCGCTGCATCTGTACTGAGATAACAATATTCAGTCATCCATAATTCTTTCCCCATATTTTGTGCTAAAGGATAATCAATCAATCCACCACCATAAAGATGTCCACCAATTATTGATACATAAGGAGAAGCATCTGGATCATTAAGAGTAGCATCTGACATTTCATGATCAAAATTTGTAGATTCAGGCATCATAATTTTAGTACTACTAGTAATAATATCTCCATAATCCTTTATAAAAGTACGGAACTGTTCAGCAGTCCATGTACAACCTTCATAATCTGGATCCCAGTCTGGTTCATTTTGTAATGAAATTGCATATAATGGTGCTCCATTATCAGCAAAATAATCAGCAACTTTCTTCAAATACTCTGCATATTCTTCATAATAATCAGTACTCAATGAACCACCAACAGTATTATTATTTGTTTTCATATATGCTGGTGGAGTCCATGGTGACGCAAAAACTATTGCACCTCTAGCAATGGCTTTTTTGGCATTGGACAATTCATTTGACCATAAAGAATAATCTCCATTTTTCCAGTTATCATTTGGAGCAATTCTACACCTAACAATACTAAGTCCTTGAGTTGAAAACATAGTATCCATATATTCATCACTTAAAGCTCCACACCATGCACTAGATGCTCCAAATCCCTTTATAATCTGTTGAGAGGCTGATAAATCAATGTTTGCATCTACCGTTTCTACAATTGCTTCAGGACCATATACACTAGCATCATCAACATAAATATCAATACCTGCTTCTGGACCTTCAATATAAACATCTAAAACTGTAACTACTCCATTTGGATTAAATGTAAATGTTCCAGATAATTCCGTCCAACCACTATTATTAGCAGTACCTGAAGCAACAGCTATATATTGTGTGCCATCACCATCATTTTGCTCAACAGATATTTGTACATTATCATCAGTACCAGATGTTCTAACCCAAGCAGAAATATTATAAGTTTCTCCAGCACTCATTTTATCCAATACAGATTGTTTAATTCCCATCCAGGTTGATGTTCTATTAGTAGATAAACCACTATGTGAACCACTATGAGCTTGCGAATCAGTAACAGAAAAATTGCCACTTCGAGCTAGCCAGCCACTTGTACCATCTTCAAATCCTTGATTAATAAGTATTTCTACATCAGCTCCATAAATTGGATTAAAAATAAAAGTTAATGAAACTATGACCAAAAATGTTAATACAACTGCAAATTTTGATTTCTTAAAATATTTCATCACACTTCTCCCCCTTATATCATCTTAATTTCAAAATAAAATTCAAACATCACATTTAAATTTAGGCAGAATCAAAAAATAAACTAGTCAACTTTTTTGAAAATTCGTTAACACATCGATATTTTCATAAAAAAATTATCTTATGAAATTTTTGATTATACCTTATTATTAAAACCTAACATGAATTACTAATTTTACAATTCCGCTCGTAAATAATAAGGAGTATCTAAAAATAGCATCAAATTCTCTTTGTCTAAAGTTCGCTTAAAATATATGAATTCATACTTAAGAATTAGAGTTTATTTTAGAAATATATTAATTTATAGAATATTTATAGAACATTTATAGAACATTTATAGAACATTTATAAAATATTTATAAAATATTTAAT
>JBDMZA010000569.1:0-5113 GCA_039770155.1 Clostridiales bacterium | reverse complement strand
TCAAAAAATAAACTAGTCAACTTTTTTTTGAAAATTCGTTAAACCATCGATATTTTCAGAAAAAAATTGTCTTATGAAATTTTTGATTATGCCTTATCCATTCTTCTTAAATTATATATTATATATATAAACTATCCAATACTTATATATAAAACTTCAATATTTAAAAATCAAAAGTTTTAGGTAGTAGGTCTTTTAGTTTATAAACTTCATAAATCATTTTTTTATTTGAACATATTATAATTGTTTTATCATTTGTAAATTCACTCATAACTTGTCTACATATACCACAAGGAAATATAATATTATCTTTATCGCTAATTATTGCGATTTCACTAATATCTTTTTTACCAGAAGAGACTGCACTAAATAAAGCAACTCTTTCTGCACATATAGTTGCTCCAAAAGAAGCATTTTCAATATTTGTTCCTAAAAAAATACTCCCATCATTAGTTCTTACAGCTGCACCTACTTTAAAATTTGAATATGGGGAGTATGAATTATTTTTTATTTTGTTTGCAGCTTCAATAAGTTTCATATAATCCATTTTAATCATCCTAACTCACATATATTATAAATAACTTGTATAATAAAATAGTAACAAAAAAACCTAAAACTGAACCAATAAAGACTTCATATACTGTATGAATTTTTGTTTCAAGTCTACTTTCAATTACTAATAATGACAAAAGTATACATAGCGTAATAACATTAACATCCTTTATTAATAATCCAATTATTGTAGTAATTGAAATTGCTATTGCGGAATGTCCACTTGGCATTCCGCCTTGCATAAATGAACCCTTTTTAGTGATTGCTTTTAATAAAAACACAGTCATAACAGTTATTAGCAAAGTTATAACCATTAAATGTAGTGGAGAGCTTTTTATAATTCTAATTCCTGATTGTACACTCAAATTGTATTTATCAAAAAATATTACATATGCAACAATAACTGCAAAAAAAGAAGCTACTAATACAGCTCCTGCAGCAACATCTTTAACTATTTTAGCCTTTGGATGATATATATCTATAATTATATCTATTACAATTTCAATTGCCGTATTAAATAATTCACATACTAAAACCATTGAAACAGTTAAACAAATTATTAAAAATTCTACCTTACTCAAACCATAAAAAAGACTTAAAAGTAAAATTAAAACTGCTACTACTATATGAGCTTTCATATTTCTTTCATTTTTTATCGTAAATATTATACCACTAATAGCATTATTAAAACTTTCTATTAAGTTTTTGTTTTTCATCCAATCTTCCTTTTTATTAAAATGGTTAGTAACACAAAAAAAATAAGTCTACATTTTAAAACAATTAACCAAAAAATAAACTAGTCAATTTTTTTGAAAATTCGTTAAACCATCGATATTTTAAGATAAAAATTGTCTTATGAAATTTTTGATTATGCCTAACTCAAATCAAATTTTTCTAAAATATTTTCCTGTTTTTTAAGCATAATTTCTTCTTCATTTTTTTCAACATGATCATATCCAAGGAGATGATATATTCCATGACATACTAAAAATGCAAGTTCTCTATTTATTGAATGCTCATATTCTTTAGCTTGTTCTATAACTTTGTCTATTGATATCACAACATCACCCAATAAAGAATCTTCTTTACTAATATTCTCCCAAGTTTTATAATTATCAAACATTGGAAATGATAATACATCTGTTGATTTATCAATATTTCTATATTCTTTATTAAGATTTTTGATATAATTATCATCGGTAATTGTTACACTAACTTCATAATCTTTATTAATATTTTCTTCAAAACCTATTTTATTTATTATTGATTTTATTAAATCTTCATAATAATTATCTATTATAAAATTATCTTGTAAACTATTTATATCTATTATCATTTTACACCTCTATACAATCTTTACTTTATGTCTTGTTTTTTCAAGTTTTGGATATTCAGTTCTTTGATGAAAATAACCACTTAAAACTTTCATAAAACTATTTGCTATTTTATCCAAATCCCTTAAAGTTAAGTCTGATAAATCAAGTTGCCCATCTTCTAACTTATCTTTGATTATCTTTCTGACTTGTCCTTGAATTTTCCCTTTTGTTTTATCTGTCATTGAACGAACTGCTGCCTCAACTGAATCTGCTAACATAACAACTGCTGATTCTTTTGTTCTTGGTTTTGGTCCCTTATACCTAAAATCCTCTTCTCTAATGGAATCTAATCTATCACAATTCTTAGCTTTAACATAAAAAAACGCTGCTAATGTAGTTCCATGATGTTCCATAATAATATCTCTTATCTCTTTTGGTATTTTATATTTTTTTGCTAATTCTAGCCCATCTGAAGTATGAGAAGTTAGTACCATTACACTTAAATTAGGTTTTAATTTATCATGAGGGTTATCATTAAACTGATTTTCTTTGAAAAAATTCGGTCTTTTTATCTTTCCTATATCATGATAATATGCACCTACTCTTGCAAGTAATGAATCTCCATCTATAGCTTCTGTTGCCACTTCTGCAAGATTCGCAACTAAAAGACTATGATGATATGTTCCTGGTGCCTCTAATAATAATTTTTTGATAAGGGGATGATTTGGATTCCCTATTTCAAGTAATTTTAAGGGAGTTACTATATTAAAAATACTTTCCCAAATCTGTAAAGTTCCAATTGTAAATATAGTAGAAATTAATCCATTTGAAAAAACTGATATACTATTTGGAATTAATTCATTATAACTTCTGTTTATAGCACCCAATGAAATTATTATTAGTACATTGAGACAAGCAATTGCTACTCCACCAACAAACAATTTTATTCTGTTATCTGATTTTTCAACTATAAAGGCAGTTAAAGTACCACTTGTCAATGCCATAAATAAAAATCCTATATCACCTTTTGTAATTAATGTTATTGCAACTGATAAAACAACATTTGCTATCACAGATATTTTAACATCAATTAAAATCGTTATTAACATAGGTGCAATAAAAATAGGTATCGTTAAAGGCGAGAACCCTAAATATAAAGTTGCTCTAGACAAGAAAAGAGTAACTATCACTATAACCGCCAACAATGTAAATAAATTCATTTTATTAAAAATTTCTCTACAAAATAAATTAGCATGAATAGTTAAAATTAATGTTAAAAAAATAATAATAAATAAAATACTAAATGAAAATTTGTAATCATATTTTTTTTTCTCTAGCAAATCCAATTCTCTTAATAATTCCAAATTTTCAGTTTTAACTATATCTCCTCTATTTATTATTCTTTCACCGACTTTAATTATTACCTTATTATTTTCAATAATATCATCATAAATACTTTTTTTCATCTGTTCTGTTTTCTCAACATTAATTTCTGTATTATAAACTAATAGTTCATCAATCAATAAATTACTTATTTCTATTAAATCCGAATTCAAATACTCAATATTTTTAATATCACCCTTTATTACATTTTTTGTTTCATTTAATATATCTTTTGTTATTTCTTCATCATATTTTGCTTTAATTATACCTGCTATATTATTTCTAAAAACTTCAATTTCCTTATCAGAAATATTTTCTGATAATAAAAATTCAGCTTTTTTTTCAGATAAATTTAAATCAATCAATTTTAGTTTTTTATTTAAATTATCTATACTTGATTTTATATTTTTATTATAAAGATCATTAAAACTTTCAGATCCTTCTTCATTATCCACAATATCATTATTTATTAAATTATATAAAATTTCTCTTTCATTTACTACATCATCAAAAAAAACATTAAAATTTTTTAAGATTTCATTTGTTTCAGTTTTTTCCAAAACAGGTAATACTTTATCACTAGCATCAATTGCGTTTAATTTAGTTAAATACTCATTTTCAATATCTCTTGGTGCATTGATATCGTACTCCGAAACTTCATTTTCCACTAAATTATATCTTTTTGGAATAGCTCCACTATGTATTATAGAAAAAGATATTATAATTGTGATAGTTAATAAAAATATTTTTTGTATTTTAGTATTTTTAAGTATTCTATTAAAATAATTTTTATTATTACCTGTTTTTTCGGATTTCATTAAAATTATCCTCCATTACGATTTTCGTGTTTATCATATGCTTCAATAATTTTATGTACCATATCATGTCTTACTACATCTTTTGCTGTAAGCTCAACAAATTCAATTCCCTTAACATTTTTCAAAATTTTTCTTACTACTTTTAGTCCTGATTTTTTATCTTTTGGTAAATCAATTTGGGTAACATCTCCTGTAACTACTATTTTTGAATTAAATCCCAATCTTGTTAAAAACATTTTCATCTGTTCAGGAGTTGTATTCTGAGCCTCATCTAAAATAATAAATGAATTATCCAAAGTTCTTCCCCTCATATAGGCAAGTGGCGCAACTTCAATTAGATTTTTTTCTAAATTTCTATTATAATCTTCCATTCCCATCACTTCAAATAAAGCATCATGTAATGGGCGAAGATAAGGATCAACTTTATTCTGTAAATCACCAGGTAAAAATCCCAGCTTTTCTCCTGCTTCTACAGCTGGTCTTGTAATAATTATTCTATTTATAATTGAATCTTTATTTTTAAATTCATTTTTTGCTAAAGCTACTGCTAAAAAAGTTTTTCCTGTTCCTGCAGGTCCTATTCCAAAAGTAATTGTATTATTTCTTATTGAGTTTACATAATAACTTTGTCCAGAAGTTTTCGCTCTAATAATTCTTTTTTTATGAGTTATACATACACAATCATCACAAAAATCATCTACATCATCTATATTCCCACTTTTTTCCATTTCTATCAACATAGATACTTCCTGTTTGTTAATAATATAGTCTTTGGCATATTTTTCAAATAATTTTTTAAATATTCTCATTGATTGTTTTACATTATTTTTCACTTCACCTTTTACTTTTATCTCATCATTTCTCTGTATTATTTCCACTTTAAGTTTATCTCTTAGTAAATCAATATTTTCATCATAATTGCCAAAAACATTTTTAATATGTTCAACATTTTTAACTTTTAAACTATCTTCATATAATTCCAATAAACTTCCTCCAATCAAATATCTTATCTAAATTAGCTATTTTATTTAATTTAGATATATC
>JBDMZA010000568.1:0-5866 GCA_039770155.1 Clostridiales bacterium | reverse complement strand
ATTTAGGTATAATTAAAAATAAATATTATATCCTTTTATTAAAAAAATCAATAAGTTTTTTAATAATCCTAAATTCTATTGATATTTTAGTATTTAAAAAATCTTTATATAATAATCCTAAAATTACTTGAATTATTAATTTATTTATACAATAATAATTATTATATTAAAAATCTTTCAAACAATAAAGTAATAAAATACATAGAATTAATAAAATGGAGGATATGAAAGATAATGGATAGAATATCAGAAAAATTAATGCTTGAGTTTAAATTAAGGGATTTTCAGGTTGAAAACACAGTTAAATTGATAGATGATGGTAGTACGATTCCTTTTATTGCTAGATATAGAAAAGAAATGACTGGTGGAATGGATGATCAAGTATTAAGAGAATTAAATGAGAGATTAATCTATCTAAGGAATTTAGATGATAGAAAAAATGATGTTAAGAGATTGATAGATGATCAAGATAAATTAACACAAGAAATTGAGAAAGCCTTAGATAAGGCAGTTAATATTCAAGAAATAGAGGATATATATAGACCGTATAAACCTAAAAGGAGAACAAGAGCTACAATTGCAAAAGAAAAGGGATTAGAACCATTGGCTAATATTATATATTTACAATTGTATTCAAAAGAAAATATTATAAGTAATGCCAAGAAATTTATAAACATTGAAAAAGGTGTAAATAGTGAAGAGGAATCTATAAACGGAGCACTTGATATTATAGCAGAAGAAATATCAGATAATGCAGATTATAGAAGAAAGATAAGAAATATTTATCTAAGAGATGGAATAGTAATATCTAAAGCTAAAAAGAAAGATGATTCAGTTTATAGAATGTATTATGATTATAAGGAACCTGTTAATAAAATAGCTAAACATAGAGTTTTAGCAATAAATAGGGGTGAAAAAGACGAATATCTATCTATTAAAATATATATAGATGAATCAAAAATAGTTGAATATTTAAAAGGTATAATTATAAAAGACAAAAACTCAGGATCAGCTTTTTATTTAAAAGAGGCAATTGAAGATTCTTTTAAGCGATTAATAGCTCCTTCGGTTGAAAGAGAAGTTAGAAGTGAACTTACAGAACTAGCAAATGAACATGCGATAAAAATCTTTTCTGAGAATCTAAGGTCTTTACTTCTTCAATCTCCTGTAAAAGATAATGTTGTACTAGGTTTGGATCCAGCATACAGAACAGGATGTAAGCTTGCAATAGTAAATGAAACAGGAAAACTCTTAATAACAAAAGTTATATATCCTACTCCTCCACAAAATAAAGTAGAAGAATCTAAAAAAATTGTATTAGATTTAATTAATAAATATTCAGTAAATATTATTTCAATTGGAAATGGTACGGCTACAAAAGAAGCAGAAATATTTGTTGCTGAACTTATAAAAGAGGTTGATAGAGAGATTTATTATATGGTTGTAAGTGAAGCAGGAGCATCTGTTTATTCAGCATCTAAATTGGGTGCAAAAGAATTTCCCGATTTTGATGTTGCATTAAGAAGTGCTGTATCTATAGCAAGAAGACTACAGGATCCTTTAGCTGAATTAGTGAAAATTGATCCTAAATCTATAGGTGTTGGGCAATATCAGCATGATATGAATCAAAAAAAATTAGATAATTCTTTAAAAGGTGTTGTGGAATATTGTGTTAATAATGTGGGAATTGATTTAAACACAGCTTCACCGTCATTGTTACAATATGTTTCAGGTATCAACACATCAATTGCTGCAAATATAGTTGAATACAGAGAAATAATAGGCAAATTTAGTAAAAGATCAGAACTTAAAAAGGTTAAAAAACTTGGTAACAAAGCTTTCGAACAATGCGCAGGATTTCTAAGAATATCTGAAAGTAGTAATATATTAGATAATACTTCAGTACATCCAGAATCATAT
Source organism: Clostridiales bacterium (assembly GCA_039770155.1). GTDB lineage: Bacteria > Bacillota > Clostridia > Acetivibrionales > JBDMZA01 > JBDMZA01. The sequence goes on along the minus strand of JBDMZA010000568.1, from coordinate 3,946 downwards.
AGTGCAGCTAAAATTCTTTTAGAAAAAGTCGATTATACTTTAGAGGATGTTAAAAAACATAAAATTATTGATATTAAAGACAGAATTAAGAAAAAGGATAAAAAGAAATTGGCTGAGGAGGTTGGTATAGGTTTAATGACTTTAAATGATATAATAAATGAATTAATAAAACCAGGTAGAGATCCTAGAGATGAATTACCAAAACCGATCTTGCAGACGGATGTATTGGATATTAAGGATTTAAAGGAAAATATGATTTTAACAGGAACTGTTAGAAATGTTGCAGATTTTGGAGCATTTGTTGATCTTGGAGTACATCAAGATGGTTTACTACACATTTCTGAAATATCCAATCAATATATAAAAAATCCAATGGAAGTATTGTCGATTGGAGATATTGTAAAAGTCAAAATATTAAATGTTGATATAGAAAGAAAAAGAATATCATTGACAATGAAAAATATTAATAAATAAATATTTAAGAACTAGGATTTATTTTAGGGAATCATTGATAATCAATGAAATGCAATTAATGACTGTGAAAGGCATAATCAAAATTTCATAAGCTGACTAGTTTATTTTTTGATTATGCCTAATGCATTACTTGAGAATAAGGATTTATTTTTTTGATTATCCATAATAAAATAAAATTTGTAAAATTTTTTGTCATTGAATAATTTGATTTTCATTTGTTAAGAGATATTAAGTGGCAATAGATGCCAAAAACCTTTAAAATACTTTGTTTACACTTTTGTATTCATTATGTTATAATAGCCTAAAGATGTATAGAAAATAGTAATATTGTTTTAACTTTTCATAAAGATATCCAAAAATTACTTATTTTTTGAATATCAACAAAATTATTTATTGAAGCGTAGGTGGGATTTTTTGGATGCTTTAAAAGGTGCATTATATGTATCATTAAAAAGACCTGGTGCAACAATATTCATGAGTTTACTTATATTTGTTTATTGTTATATTGAAACTAAAATATTTCATATAACAATGGTTGTTTTGATGGAATTTGCTTCTAATGGAAAAGCTGATGTGCTTGGTACAGTAATTTCTTTAATACAATCTTCTTTAGAATCTAATAATTATACACTTAAAATTATTTCATATGCTGTTGGAATTTTAGTTATTTCGATAATTATAGCATTTGTGTTTTCAGGATACTTTTATATTATTAATAATATAATTGAAAAAAAGAAGAAATTTTTTGGAGAATTTTTTGAAGGAGTAAAAAAGTATTATATAAAATTCTTAAAAACAACATTAATTTCAATTTTTGCATCAACATTGATAGTAACATTTTTGGTTATTGCGACTATTCCAGCTATTATATCTACAAAAGCTATGTCAGGGGATAATTTTAGTATTTTAGTCATAGCAATAATTTTAGATATTATTAGTTTATTTATGTTATTTTTTGGATTTATGTTTTTGCGAATATATGTGTTATTTCAGTATCCTTCTTTATATTTTTCTGAAAAAGGAACATTTAAAATAGCAAAACTATCAGTTGATAATTATTTTTGGGATGTTGTAGAAAAATTTATATCTTTTGATATAGCTTTTCTATTATTTCAAGTTGTATATGTTATTGTTTATTCGAGAATAAATGGAAATAGTTTTTTTGAAGGTACTGCAATTGCAGTAAATTGGATATTTAAGAGTCTGTTTTTTATAGCATTTATAACTTATATATTTAGATCATTCAAGTTTTATAGACAAAATGATGATATTAAATCTTTAAAGAAAACATTTAATAATTCTTTTAACAGATTTGATGATCCAAACTTAAATAGGAAGAATTATAATGATGACTATCAAAATTATTATAATGATAACTATCATCAAAATAATAACAATGTAAGTGATGATTACAATAATTATAATAATAATAAATATAATAATTCTAGAAAACCTAAAAGATAAAAAAGCAAATACAATAAAATTTTAACACAAAATAGTTGAATTTTATTATATATGCTTTTTTATTGTATATTTGGAGTAAGGTATAATCAAAAATTTCATAAGTTGACTAGTTTATTTTTTGATTTTGTCTAAAATTAATTTGATCAAAGTTTTTCTTCAAGGTATTTTAAGAAAAACTTAAAAATAATTGTCATATTTTTAAAATCTTGGATTCTCCTTAACTTCAATAGAATTTTTAAAATAGTAATATTGAGAAAAATTATTATATGGAAATAACGGTTAGAAGTTATTTTTTGTGGTAAAAATAATAGGATTAAAAAAATATTAAAATAACAGGTGATGATATGGATTCTGAGTATTTATTTGCATTTTTAGAAGGTATATTAACATTTATATCTCCGTGTCTACTCCCCATAATTCCAATTTACTTTTTATATTTAGGTGGCAATGTTGATGGAGATGGAAATAAAAGTATAAAAAAATTCAAACTAATAACCAATGCCTTTGGTTTTGTTTTAGGTTTTACAACAATATTTATTATTTTAGGTATTTTAGCTTCGGTTTTTGGAAAAGCTTTGGGTAATAATGCTGTAATAAGAATAGTTAGTGGAATTTTGATTATTGCTTTTGGCTTAAATTTTATAGGCGTTTTTAAAATTAAATTACTAAAGAATGAAAAAAGATTTAACTTTAATGTTAAAAACTTAAACTTATTGAAATCTTTTTTATTTGGAATGGTTTTTAGTTTTGGTTGGTCACCTTGTACAGGACCTTTTTTGGGAGCTGCATTAGGGTTAGCTGCAAATAAGAATTCTATAGGTGAAGGAGTATTACTATTATTTACATACTCTTTAGGTTTGGCAATTCCATTTATGTTAAGTGCAATAATTTTTGAACAACTAAAAAATACTTTAAAATCAATCCAAAAACACTCTGGTAAAATTAATTTAGTTTCTGGTATATTTTTAATTATTATAGGTTTGTTACTTATTTTTGATAAACTCTATATAATAATTCCTTAAAAATAGTATTCTCAATTTCAGACGGGAAATAAGGCATATATTATAACTTGTTAATTTTTTGTTTATTATGTAAAATTTAATGGAGGCGTTTTTATGAAAAAGTACATAGGTTTAATTGTATCAATTTTAGTATTAGTTTTATTTATTGGAGGATCGTATATTATTTATAATTCAAGAGGCGATAATAGTACAACAATAAATAATGAAGAAAATGAAGGTAAAGAGAGTAATGAAAGTGGTGAAACAGCTGAAGATTCTGGTGGAGAACTAGCAGAAGATTTTAATTTGATGTCAAATGATAATAAGATGTACAAACTTTCAGATTTTAGAGGGAAAATTGTAGTTTTAAATTTTTGGGCAACCTGGTGTGGACCTTGTAAATCAGAAATACCAGATTTTCAAAAGGCACATGAAAAGTTTGAAAAAGATGGAGATGTGGTTATATTAGCAATTAATTTAACTGATGGAGCAAGAGAAACAAAATCAGATGTAATTGATTTTGTAGAATCAAATAATTTGACAATGAAGGTATTATTTGATGAGAAAACAGAAGTAGCTACTAAATATGGGATTAATAATATACCAACTACTTATGTATTAAATAAAGAGGGAAAGATATATAAAAAGAAAACTGGAATGATAACTTATGATGAATTGATAAGTATTGTTTCTGAATTATAATAAAATAGAGAAATAATTTATTATATTGGAATTTAACGAATAAAAATATATTTAAGAAGGTAAATATTTTAAAATTGATAGATCATATAATTTTAAAATTTTTACTTTTAGTTGTTAATTATTTATCTATTTAAGGAGAAACTAAAAATAACTCTAAATATTAGAATGATGATTATGCTAATATTAGCGATTATAAGATTCTAAAAATTTAGGCAGAATCAAAAAATAAACTAGTCATCTTTTTTAAAAAATCCGTTAAAGCATCGGCATTTTCAGAAAAAAGTTGTCTTATGAAATTTTTGATT
>JBDMZA010000567.1:0-5921 GCA_039770155.1 Clostridiales bacterium | reverse complement strand
TGTCCACCAGTACCCCAATCATTAACAACTGTAATTGCAGCAGTTACAGTACCTGTAGGATTTGAAGAATTTGTAGTATCTGTAGAGTTTGTAGGATTTGAAGTAGGATCTGTAGTAGGAGGATTAGCATCCCAGATACTTTGTAGGAGACCAAGTTTCTGTTGATCAATACCTGTCCAGCTACCCCAACCAGCCGTATTGCTTACAGGATCATAAGCGTGTTCATAGATACCACCAGTATCACCTGATTCCGGATTAATTGCCCAGTAAATATTATCTGTAATGCCTTTTTTGATTAAATAATTAGCAAGAGCTTGTTGCCACTGCCAGTCAACAGTTGTGTCAGTGATATAACCAAACATATCCTGTTTGCGTAATTCAGCACCAACAGGCCATTCTGAATTTCCGCCCCACTCTCCGATAACAACTGCATATCCAAGATCTTTCAAGTAACCAAAATGCTCTTCCCATCCTCTTTCAAGTAGTTCAGGGTCGATAACAATATTACATTCATTTGCAGCAGCTTCTTCTTCTTCAAGACCTTCACACTCAGGTTGAGCTGGATCCATAAACATTTTTTGTACGAATACAGAAGGCCCATATGTATGCGGTGAAAATACAAGTTTTTCTTTAGGTACATCTGGTGGATTATCGCCTGCTTCATAGAAATTCTCACCCCAGTTTGGATTTGTATCTAAGTCTCCATGTGGAGTTTCAGTAATGCTGTCAGGACTTCCGTCTTGGTTCCCACTTGAAGCTGAGATACCTTGAGCAAAAATAAGAATATTAGGATCTACAGAACTGATTGTATCATAAGCACTTTCTATATGACCTTTCCACTCATCCCAGGAATAATCCCATGGTTCGTTGAAAATGTCAATACCCATGATGTTGTCAACGCCTAATTCTTCTGATAAACCAGCTAAAGTTTCTAAGTCATTTAACCATGCAGACTTATCATAAGGTTGGACGTTTTCTACTGAATCGCCAGCGGCGCAAGAGCAATCTTCTCTCATAAAATCGTAATTTTCTCGAGTATTGTCAACATAAGGAGGACGAGCATCAAAACGACCAGATCTCCAACCAACATAATTTGAGCATGAGTGTACATCTAAAAGTACGTACATACCGGCAGCATCAAGTTTTTTGATTACATCTACAAGCTCATCATAGGAAGTATCATAACGTACTGATTCAGTGTTTTTCTTATATTCAGCTTGTGCTTGTGGATCATTTGGATCAAGGGTTTGAGGAGCAATTGGTATTCTAACAAGGTTGAAACCCATATCTATGAACTCGGCTATGTCTGAGTCATGAGTTCTATCACTTGAGTTCCAGAAAACGTTACCCATAAATAATTCCATAGGAGCGCCACTAGGATTATCTGGATCATCAGAAGGTTCATGACGTCCTTCAAGTCCGAACCATGATCCACCTTTAACATGAAAAATCTCACCATCAACAGTAAGGTTACCGTTTTCATCGACTACCCATTCAGGAGTACCTGGTGCAGCAAAAATACTGATCATAGAAAACGCTATTAATAAAACAACTGTGGTTCCAATAATCATTGTTCTTAAAAGTTTTACTTTCATACATTACCTCCATATTTATTTTATTTTAAATAAATAGGCTCTTTATTGTGTCTGTAATATAAAGTTTTCCTATTTAAATAATTCAAGTATATTCAAATCTTGACTAAATGATAGTTATAAAATAAATTCATATAATTCCATGTGTGCAAAACAAAATCCTTGAACTAATTGGTATTAAACTGATATATCCTATTTGCAAAATAGTCAACACAGAACTCGAGTGGTATTAAAATTGGTTCATAAAACAATTAAATATGGTTGTAGTATTTTTAGGTTTAATCATACAAATGAATTATACTATATAATTTAATGCTGAATTCAAAAAAAAACAATAATAGCAAATATTTATAACAATTAGCAAAAGAAAACAAGAGTTTTTATTTTTTAATAAAATAAGTATTTTGAGAGCTCTTGATTCAATATGACTGTGTGTTTAAAGAGTATCTCACATTCTAAATGAAGCTAAAAATTAACAATATGATGTGGCATTTATTATGATAAATCTAGACTACAACAAAAAAAGATGTAAACAAAAAATATATATTGTAATTTCTAACATTCCTAAAACTAAATTAAAAAAATTGAATAAGGAGAGCCTAAAAAATAATACCGAATTCTTTTCGTCTGAAGTTTTCTTAAATCGCGCGAATTCATACTCGAGAATTAGAGTTTATTTTTTGGCTATCCCTAAGGTATCTTTATTTGATATTGTACTTCATAATATTGTTAAAAATAATTTATTTGTTTAGATTTTTCTTGTTTTATTTTAACAATAATTATAAATATTTGCGTTTATGTTGATTTGCTGAATTTAATTTTAATTTTTATGATATAATTTATCCATTAACTAAAAAATCATTTTGTTTATTCTTTTGTTGCTAAGAGATATCCAAAAGACAAATCTTAATTTTCGGGTATGAACTCGCATTATTTAAGCGAACTTTAGGTGAAAAGAATTGGGTATTGTTTTTTGGTTCTCCTAACTTTCTATGATAATTTACAATCTAGGAGAAAAAATTGAAATAATATATGATCTTGATAAAACTCATAAATATACTGATAAAGAATACTTAATCTTTAAAAAATTAGAGAATGAAGGGTGAAATTATGAAAAAAAAGCTCCTAATTATAATTTTAGCAATATTTGTTTTGATAACTAATATTGAAGTATTTGGATATTCTGAAAATACTGATATTATATTCTTTAATCTTCCATCATGTAGTTCATGCCATGAAGTTAAGGAACATATCGATGAAATTAAATTAAAATATCCTGATTTGAATATTATAAGTTATGATATATCAACCAATGTCAATAACAAATTGTTTCTATCATATAATACTGAATATAATGTTAGTAATGAAGACAAGATGTTAGTACCTATGGTTTTTATAAAGGACAAATATTTTGAAGGCAAAAAGGATATTAAAGATAACTTAGAAAAAGTAATAAATGATGATAATAATAATAATAAAACAATTATACTGTCTCCAGAAAAATCAGAAGAAAAAACAACAAATAAAAACAATGATAATATAAAGTTCTTTAGCTTTATATTTGCAGCTCTTATAAATGGTCTGAATCCATGCTCTTTATCCATGTTTTTATTCTTATTTACTGTAATTACCTTGAAAAATAATGATATACTTAAGATTACTTTATCTTTTTCAATAGCGAAGTTTATTATGTATTTTTTATTAGGTATTCTGATTTATTATAGTGTAGTTCGGTTAAATCTACTATGGTTTAATTATGCTGTAAAAATACTAGCTATAATTCTTATAGTATTTTTAATAATAATGAATATAAATGATTTTTTAAATGCACAAAAGGGAAATATAAAAGGTATAAAATTACAATTACCTAAAAAACTTAGAAAAATAAACCACAATATAATAAAAACACTATCTTCAGTAATGGACTCTAAAACAATTATATTAACAAGCTTTATTCTTGGATTGATTATTTCTATTGGAGAATTTATGTGTACGGGGCAAATATATATGGTATCTATATTTTCTGTGGTGGATATGAATTTAAACATTTTTTTATATTTTTTAATTTATGACCTGGTTTTTGTATTACCACTTCTAATTATTGGATTTGTAATTTATAAAGGTAAAGGTATTGTTTCAATATCTGATTTTTTAGGCAGAAATATAAAAATAGTTAAATTATTAAATATCATTATATTTTCAGTTTTCTTATTTTTTATTTTAATGGGGATGTTCTAATATGAAAAAAATAATTTTTATTGATAGAAATGAAAATGAAATAATAAATGTTCCGATAATTGAAATACCAATACATGAAAAAAAAATAATTGAAAAAAGTATCGAACTTTTTAATGATGACGAGCCATGTATAATACATAAATCATTTACTATTAGGGCAATTACATATGAAATCTGTGATTATTTAAAAAAATTTCTCGATTCAAATAACGAAGTCCTGAAAGAAAGTATTAATGAAAAAATTCTAAATTTAATAGATATTCAGGACTTTCATAAAATTAAAGCTGTTAAGTGATTTTCTTATATATTTAAAGTAGGAATTTGTATTTAAAATCCAAAATAAAAAGAGACTTTCAAACCTCAGGAAAGTCTTTTTCTGAATTCAATAAGGCAGAATCAAAAAATAAACTAGTCAACTTTTTTTGAAAATTCGTTAAACCATCGATATTTTCAGAAAAAGATTGTCTTATGAAATTTTTGATTCTGCCTAACATCAATATGAATGACAATAGTAATTTGATTTAATTACTTTTGCATGTAAAATTTACAAAAATAATTAATATAATGTAATAGATAATTATTGTATATATTTTAAAAAATATTGAAAGGGAGAATTCATATGAAAAAGATTTACAAAAGTTTTTTAATTTTAGGACTGATAGTTATTTTTATAATGAATAGTCAAATGGTATTTGCAGAATATTCACAAGTTATGCCAAAAAATTTTACTGCAAAAATGGTTTTAAAATCAGGTGCAACAGCACCACACAAAATAACTAGAGAAATAGAATTTAAAAATAAAAATGGGAAGATTTTAAATGTATCTATTTATTTTGGAAATCCTACAATGATAGCTGGTAAAGCAACATATAATGGAACTATAAAGAATATAAATGATTTATCATTAATTACAACTTTAAACAATAGAACTTATTGGGATAAGATGTATTTAGCGAATAATGGTGGAAGCACCACATTAGAAATAGATACACTAGAAGTTTCAATTGACTATGAAAATAAGATAGATAATAGTGGTAGATATAAGGAATCAAAATATTTAATAGGAAAATTATCAAATGTGACATTAAATGGTGGTATTCATGAATTATTAATAAGTAATTATATTGGTAGACGTCAATTTATTATGGATTTTTTTAATATGCCTACAACAATAGAATATTATAAAAAATTTCCATTGAAGGTTTCTAGAGATATTATATATGACTTAGGAAAAAGTGGAACTGATAATGATATTAATACTAATCCAAAATATGGTGGTGACAATTCATTATGCTCCGAGACTGTATCATGGTACTATGCAGATAATAATATAACAGTTTATGACTATGTGAATAAAAAAACAGTAGATTTTAAAAATATAGATTACTGGAGAACAATGAAAAATATATTTCAAAATTCAAGAAGAATGTATTCATATCATAATGGATATCAGAAATGGATTTTTTTAGACGAAAATGGTAATTGGATATATGGTAAAGAAACTACTCCACTTCCGGGAGATTATGTAAGTTGGGATTTTAATAATGAAAATGCAGGTGATGGACATGCTATAATGGTCTTAGATTGGAATGCTGATACAAAATGGTTGACATATATTGATGGACCTGGACCTGTAAGTGTAGGTAAGGTTAATGTACAGAAATATGAAAAAGATTATAATGATGATTTTAATTTAGGTAGAATACCTGGAAATGATTAATAATTATTGAATTTACTATAATTCTCAAATAAGATATTTCTAAAAACTTCAAGTTTAAATACTTGAGGTTTTTATTTTTAAGTCTTTTTTTATTTGCTAAATATTACAAAATTTATCAATATATATATATACGGTTTATTTTGTGCTATAATTACATATAATAATACTCAAAAATTGTTAAAAAAAATTATATATAAACTAATAAACTAATAAATTAAGAAAAAAATTAATTATCTTATATTTAATTGATTATTATAAGTGTTTACTATTATTTCTTAGGAGAACCTAAAAAATAATACCAAATTCTTTTCGTCTGAAGTTCGCTTAAATCGTGCGAATTCATACTCGAGAATTAGAGTTTATTTTTTGGA
>JBDMZA010000566.1:0-6286 GCA_039770155.1 Clostridiales bacterium | reverse complement strand
TTATACCTCTAAAATACTATAATACTCAAAACAATATTTTTAAATCTTTTTGTTTCATTTCTTTTGAAAATGAATTATTACGCAAAAAAACTGCTGAAGTTAATTATTAACTACAGCAGTTTTTTATCTTACTATCATTATTTATTTTCTCCATCTTTTCAACGGTTTTAATTTATTAACAAGATACTCTCTGGCACTTTCTTCATTCATTCCCTCTTTTAACATAAATGGTACACATGTTTCAATCATTTCATCAAATGTTTCATCTGGTTTTTTGAATTCTCCCTCTGGATAACAATAAATACAATATTCTTCATTTCTACTTCCATCTTTATTTTTTCCAAACATTTCTTCTTTCTCCATTGGCATTGAACAACTTTGACATATACTCATAATAGTTTCCTCCATATATTTTATAAATTTTAGGACTATTTCTCAATCCCACAGCATTCATTATATCTAATTAATTGCGACACCTTTATGTCATAATTCATTATCCCCTATGGATTTTTTTAATCTTTTTATAAATTCTTCTCTTATAAAATCTGGTTCTACTATTCTTATATAAGGTACTAAACTGAATAACAATGAATATAACCATTCATCAACAGGATAATCTATTACTACTTTTATTTTGCCATCCTTTATTTTACAATCTCTATAATTAAAATAGTCTGGTATTTTGCCTTGAAGATTTTCATCAATCTCTAATAAAATCTTTGTCGTTTTTCTATTACCTTCTAATTGTGTTTCCCAGGGCAATAAATTTTCAAGTTTAATCAACTCAAAATTTATATCAAGAACTCTGCTTGATATTATTCTAGTTATTTTAAAAAGTCTAAAATCCTTTCTTAAATCGCAAAATCCATAAATATACCAGACTGAACCCCACATTAATAAAAAATATGGAGATACTATTCTTTTTGAATTCTTAAAATCAATATCAATATAATCTATTTCAACTTTTTGTAGATTGTCTCTGGCTTTTGATAAATTATCAATATTTTTTTTAAAACTTTTATCATCAACCAGTGGATTTAACTTTATTACTATTTTATTATTTGAAAAATCATCTGAAAAAATGGTGGAAAATTTATTATATATTGATTTTACTTCTTGATATGGTACAGTGGTTTCTAAAGACTTTAAAAATGATACTAAAATCTTAGCTTCATTTTTGTTTAAAAAACTTTTTTCAAACTTAAAATCTTCTATTAATCTATACCCACCATTTTTACCAACTTCAGCAAATATTGGTACCCCTGCTAAACTAAGTGTATCCATATCTCTTTGTATTGTTCTAATATTAACTTCGAAATAATTTGCCAATTCTTTTGCTGTAACTTTTTTTTTATTTATTATAAGCATTAATATACTTAATAATCTATCAATTTTCATTTTTATATCCTTTGTAAAATTGCACAATAGTTTATGCAAACCTATTTTTAGTCTATTCCAACCAATACTCACTAAAATCATTAGCCCGTTTCATAAAACCATACTTAGGGATATCCAAAAAGTAAACTCTAATTCTCGAGTATGAATTCCCACGATTTAAGCAAAGTTTAGATGAAGAGAATTGGGTATTATTTTTTAAATTCTCCTTAATTAAATATCTTCTAATTGTAACATAATCATCATATCTTAAGGAATAAGATCTAAATAAATTATATTTTTAGTACCTATATATGTATTATATGGTGTATTATCTCAATTAAAATAATTGTACTAATATCAAAGTTTTGTGAATTTTAAAGTACATCATTATCATCTATTTTATCTAAATCATCTGCTTTAAATGCTGCTTGTATTCTATTATATCAACTTCAAATAATTTATTATCTTCAATCTTTGTTCCATATAAATATCCATTTTTGATTCTTGATTTTTCATTTAATTTTTCAAGTCTGTAAAAAAAACGTAAAAGAGTAACTTTCCATCTGATTAATTGAAGTTGTTCTAAATTTCATGATATTATATAAACAAATATAGTTTATTCTTTTATAAACTGTAGTATTTAGGTAAATTCTATACAAAATGTTGTAAATGAAGAAAAATATAAAAATACTATAAAAAATAAATCTGTACTTCAAAAAATATATTTTACAAATTCTTCTGCCCATATCAAAAATAACTTTCTAAGGAGAATCTAAAAAATAATACCGAATTCATACTCGAGAATTAGAGTTTATTTTCCTGAAGGTACAATCAGGCATATATTAAATACAATTCATTAGGAGGTCAAATATAATGAGAAATAAAGTAACAATAGGAAGTTTGAACACAGATGATATAACAGCTTTAAGAGAATTATTTAAAAATTCAGGTCCTTATGTCACTCAAAGGGGAACTTCAGACTATTGGTTATATACACGATTATTTAGTAATACCTGTCTTGGAGCAAAAGATGGTGAAAATTTAATAGGTGCATTACTTTCATTTTGTGACCAAACTAAATCCAATACAGAATTATACATTCAAGATATAGCCGTTTCACCTCAAAATCAAGGGCATGGCGTTGGTGAATCACTTCTTAAAGAAATTATACATAGAACTAAATTTGTTGGTATCACTAAAATTTGGCTTACATCAGAGGCAGAAAATGATAAAGCAATACAATTATGGCTTAAATATGGTTTTGAAAATAAAAAAGCAGATTATATAAAAGATGATTTATGGGTAACTCGTGATCTTAAAGGACCTGGTAGAGATAGAATTGTTTATAGTTTAGATTTAAATGATTGATGATTCATATTCTTATCTATTTTCTTTAAATCTCTTTTTCTATTTTGTAATTTAAAATTTATTTTAAATCGGTTCTTCATAAATTTCATACTTATCATGAATTTTGTCAACATTGTAAATTCTTAGCTTCCTCATAAAACTTATTTACAATACTAATATCATTACATAATAAAACTAACATAATAAGTTTAAACAACATATTATGTTAGTTTCAAATTATAAAATTACTATTTAAATTCCTCTTTAATCTTTGTATCCAACTATATAAAATAATTATAAAACACATTCATAAATTTAACACAAGTCCATTGTACAAGATTCAAATAAAATTACTCTTCAATCTAGTTTTTTAATTTTACATTTACCTTATCTTTTAAATCTTCCAAAATATATCCTTTATTTTCAATTTCTTTTCTTAACAAATCAGCAGTGGCATAATCTTTGTTTTTTCTAGCAATATTCCTCTTTTCTACCAAATTAATAATCTCTTCATCTATATTGATTTTTTCTACTTCCATATTTTCAATATTTAATCCTAAAACTTTATCCATTTCAATCAATGTTTTATACTTGTCATTATCATTAATTTCATTATCATTAATCATGTCCCATAATGAAGCTACACTAAGTGGTATATTCAAATCATTATTTATTGCTTTTAAAAATCTCATATAATACTTTTCATTTATCTCACCATGTTTATTATTATTTAGTTTTTCTTTCAAAGCAATTACTTTTGAGCATAATCTTTTATATGCGTTTTCTGCTGCTTTTAATGATTCCCAGCTAAATATCAATGCTTTACGATAATGTGCATTCATGCAAAAATAACGATATACTAAGGGATTAATATTCTTTTCTATCAATGTTTCCAAAGTTATAAATTTTCCTGATTTAGCCATTTTTTCATTGCCTTCTAATATTAAAAACTCACCATGTAACCATGTATTAACCCATTTTTTATTAGTTATACTTTCTGATTGAGCTATTTCATTTGTATGGTGAACAGGAATATGGTCAATTCCACCACAATGTATATCAAACTGCTCTCCTAGATATTTCATTGCCATTGCAGAACACTCAATATGCCATCCTGGAAAACCTTTTCCCCATGGACTATCCCATTCCATTTGACGCTGTACATCTTTTGGTGAGAATTTCCATAACGCAAAATCTGTAATGTTCTTCTTTTGATTATTTGATTCAACCCTTGCTCCTTCTTTTAATCCTTCTAAATCAAGTTTAGCCAATTCACCATAGTTATTTAATTTAGATGTATCAAAATACACCCCATCATTCGAAACATATGTGTAACCTTTGCTTTCTAATTTCTCAACAAAAGCAATTTGTTCTTTTATATGTTGAGTAGCTTTACACCATATTGATGGATTAATAATTGATAGTCTTGATAAATCTTTTTTAAATGCTTCAAAATAAAAATCTGCAATTTCAAAAGCAGTCTTATTCTCTCTCTTAGCACCAACTTCCATTTTATCTTCACCATTATCATCATCAGAAACTAGATGACCTACATCAGTTACATTCATAACATGTTTAATATTATATCCATTTATCAATAATACTCGTTTTAATATATCTTCAAAAATATACATTCTTAAGTTACCTATATGAGCAAAATTATATACTGTTGGTCCACAAGTATACATACCTACTATATCATTACTTATGGGAATAAATTTTTCAATTTTTCTTAGCATTGTATTATATAATTTCAAATCAGGTATATCTGCATTCCTCAAAAAATCTCCTCCTTTAAAACTACAAACTATTAAAATATACTATGAGACTATTATCTAATATCATATTAGCAAAATGCAAGAAGAATTTATATTTTAACTATTTTCAATTATTATTTTAATATAACTTATCTATTTAATGACTTCATTAAAACTATATATATAGTTTTTTTATCCAAAATATTATTTTCTTCCTCTTTAATAAAAGTTTTTTGCACTACTCCATAAAAATAATTTTTTAAAAATAAATAATCCCTATATCTATAAGAATAAATATTAGAAATCTATTTTTTCATCCAAATTGTAGCAGAAGAATATGGTCTCATACCAATATTATAATAAAATTGTTGCCCAGAACCTACTAAAGCAGTTTTTGCTCCAAGCTTTTTAACTCTTTTTATTCCCTCTAAAACTGCTGCTTTTCCTAGTCCCATCTTCCTATAATTAGGGTCAGTCGCAACAGGTTCTATTATAGCATAACCTACTTCAGCTTCATACCACATCCCACAATATGATGCAAAATCTCCATTTGGTGATATTACAGCAATTTTTAAATCAAGATCAACATTTGGTCTACATAATTCTCCAGTTACCTTATTTTTATTTTCTTCTGTAAAGTTTAATTTTCCTTCACCATTCAATTCGTGATTAAACCCTTTCCATAGAACATTCATATATTGATATTCATCATATGTTTCTTTTAAGGACGTTATTTTAAAACCATTTGGTAGTTCATATTTCAATGATGTTTTGTTAATATAAAATATTAAATCATTTTCTCTATTACCTTCAGAGGCAATATATCCAAGCTCATAAGCTATATCTTGAAATTCATAATCAGTATCTGATATTACTATTCCGAATCCATCTTTATTTGAAAGATTTTCTTTGGAATATAGTAACATCTCTTTTTTTAGATACCTAAATTCAGGTAATGCTAAACAATATGCATTTCCTAAATTTGTATCAAATGTAGCAATCCCAACTATTTTATTGTTACTCTTCCATAATCCAATTTTTCCAACTGCATTCTCGTCTAAATAACTATGAGTTGTCATCCAATCCCATCTAGCATATGTGAACTCAGCATACCCAAGTTTCACAAAAAAATCTCTCACTTTGTAGTAATCTTCAGTAATTCCTGATATTTGATTATAATTGCTAAATTTAATTGTCTTAAAAATGTCTACCACCCCTTTAGATCAAATTGTATATTCAAAATATATAATTAAGCAACATCAACTTTATATATATAAAATCTTTACCTAAAGCAAATATTTATTTAAAAAATAATATTATCAGTTGTGTATAATTTACTAGTCTTAGTTATACACTAACTGATTTATAATACAATGATACTTATATTTTCCATTCTGATATACTAAAGGTAAATAATATAGATATTTACTGCTAACTAAAGATACTACTTGCTTTAAAAATAGAGTTAGTAATGTTTACAAAATATTATATAAAATCAATTTGAATGTATTTATTTTTGTATGATATAATTTTAGTATAGATAATAATAGAGGAAGTGAAAACTTTGATTGATAGAACAAATAATGATGGATTTATAATGAGTCCAAAAGTAGATTTTGTATTTAAGTTAATTTTTGGAGATGAAAATAATAAAGATATATTAATAGATTTTTTAAGTGCAACTTTAAATTTACCCAAATCTGAATTTGATGGAATTGAAATAATAAATAATGAGCTTCAAAGATTATTTGAAGAAGATAAAAAGGGAATACTAGATGTAAGAGTAAAAACAATAGCAGGAAAAC
>JBDMZA010000565.1:0-8140 GCA_039770155.1 Clostridiales bacterium | reverse complement strand
TATCCCTGATTTATTATACCATTTCCAAAGTCACCAACTATTGCTGTTTGAATAGGAACATATGCTAATGCTAAAAATTTATTTAATATACCTGCTATACCAAGTGTTGTGAATCCTTTTGTAGTAGTTTGTTGTTTATTCATTTATTTACTCCAACTTTGCTTCCATATTTATACTATATATTTTGTATAATTTATATTAACACATAAAATTTATAATTAAAAGACCTAAGGAAAGCCTAAAAAATAATACCAAATTCTTTTCGTCTGAAGTTCGCTTAAACTGCACAAACTCATACTTGAGAATTAGCATTTATTTTTTAGCTATCCCTAAAGTATATCTAATAAAAATTCATGCTCAAAATTTCAGACAACATATAGATAAGATAGTTGAGTAAACTCAACTATCTTATCTTTTTATAAAAGCGGTTATAAATTTAAAGGTTATAACATCAATGAAAACTATAGTTAATAATATCATAATTTTATATAATGTTCAATATATTTGTATCAAATGTAAATTCAAGGCAACAACTATATGATTCTAATTGTTTACGAGTATCTAAAAAATAACACCAAATTTTTTTCGTCTGAAGTTCGCTTAAATTATAGCCTCTCCTAAGCATCGGTATTTTCAGAAAAAGTTATATTATGAAATTTTTGATTATACCTTAATAAAAAGCCTATAAAAATATTTACTTTGATATAATAAATGAAGATAGCCTAAAAAATCATATGATTCATTGCTTTATAATAAAAATTTTGGCTATCCTAAATTAATTTTTTGGAGGGATATATAAATGCAATTTGGTTATTTTGATGATACTCAAAAAGAATATGTAGTCACCAAACCCGACACTCCACTATCATGGAGTAACTATCTGGGTTCAACAGATTATGGTGCAATTATAACAAATAATGCAGGAGGATATAGTTTTTTTAAATCTGCTGCTCAAGGACGTTTTACAAGACTTAGATTCAATAATGTTCCTATGGATCAGCCTGGTAGATATATATACATTCATGATAAAGAGACTAAAGATTATTGGTCAAATAGCTGGCAACCTGTTGGAAAACCACTTGATAAGTATAAATCAGAATGTAGAAATGGTACAGCATATACCAAAATCAACTCTGAATACTCTTCTATAATTACAGAAACTAATTATTTTGTACCTCTTGGTAAAAATTATGAATGTTGGCTTCTTAAAGTTAAAAATAATGATAATAAAAAACGTAAATTATCATTATTTACTTATATAGAGTATTCTAACAATTGGAATCTGATGCAAGATTTTAATAATCTTCAATATAGTCAATATATACTAAAAATGGACTTTATTAATGATATTATAGATCATGGGACAAATGTATACATGCCTGAAGATTCAAATAATTTTGAAAACAATGGACAAAGCAGACATACATTTTTAGGATTAGTAGGTGCAAAAGTTGTTGGATTTGATACAGATAGAAAGAAATTTCTGGGTACATATAATACTTACTCCAATCCTAAAGTTGTAGAAGACGGAAAATGTACAAATTCAATCTCAGTCGGTGATAATGGATGTGGAACATTACAGTTTGATATTACTTTAGATCCTAAAGAATCTAAAGAAGTTGTTATAATAATGGGAATTGGAAAAGCAAAAATAGAAGGTACATCAGCTCTAAAAGAAATATCTTCTCCCAAAAAAGCTTATGATGAATACATAAAGGTTAAAAACTATTGGCATTCAAGACTTGAAGGAATGGAAGTTGAAACTCCTGATAAAGAATTTAACAGCATGATGAATATGTGGAATCCTTATAATTGTTTAATAACATATTCTTGGTCTAGAGCAGCCAGTCTTGTTTACAGTGGTGAAAGAGATGGTCTTGGATATCGTGATACAATACAGGATATTTTGGGAGTTTTACCAACTATAGCTGATGAAGCTGGAAAGCGTTTAGAATTAATGATAACAGGTCAAGTTTCAACTGGTGGTGCAATGCCTGTTGTAAAACCTTTTGCCCATTGTCCTGGTAAAGAAAATCCTCCTAAAGAGAATGAATATCGATCTGATGATTGTCTTTGGTTGTTTAATACAATTCCTGCCTATGTAAAAGAAACAGGCGATATATCATTCTTTGAAAAAATACTTCCCTACTCTGATCATGGCGAGGATACTGTATTAAATCATATGAAGAGAGCTATAGAATTTAATCTCGAAAGATTAGGAAATCATGGACTTCCATGTGGTTTATTCGCTGATTGGAATGACTGTTTAGAACTTGGACATAATGGCGAAACAGTTTTTGTTGCATTTCAATTGAGATATGCACTAAAAACCTACATAGAAGTATGTAAAATTTTTAATATAAATAATGAAATAAATTGGGCTAAAGAACACTTAGATAAACTAGATAATAATTTAGAAAAAAATGCCTGGGATGGTAGTTGGTATTTAAGAGCATTCCGTCATGATGGTTTGAAATTTGGATCAAAAGAAAATGATGAAGCTTCAATATTTTTAAACCCTCAAACTTGGTCTATTTATAGTGAACATGTTACTGAAGAAAAAGCAAAAAAAATAATGAAAACAGTCGAAGATAGGTTATCTACAGATTATGGTATTATGATATGTGATCCACCTGTTGAAAAAACTGATCCTAAAGTAATTAAAGCAAGATTATTTAATAAAGGCATGAAAGAAAATGGTGCAATTTTCTGTCACACTCAGGGTTGGGCAGTTATAGCAGAATCAATTATAGGTAATGGTGATAAGGCATATAAGTACTTTAGAAATTATATGCCAGCAAGTTTTAATACAAAAGCAGAAATAAGAGAAACTGAACCCTATGTTTATTCTCAATCTACTCATAGTAAATACAGTCCACGTTATGGTGCTTCAAGACTCCCTTGGCTCTCTGGTACTGCATCATGGGCATATTTTTCAGCTACTCAATACTTATTGGGAATCCAACCTGAATATGAAGGATTGAAAATTGACCCTTGCATTCCAAAAGAATGGCAAAATTTCAAAGTAACAAGAAAATTCAGAAATAAAATCTTCAATATCACTGTTAATAATAAAAACAAAGTACAAAAAGGTGTAAAAACACTTAAAGTAAATGGTAATATTATAAATTCTAATTTAATATCAACAAATATAATGAAAGATCAAAATGAAGTAATTGTAGAAATGGGATAAATTAATTCAAAAAAAGGTATTAAAATAAATTTTAATACCTTTTTTTGACTATTTCTTTTCATATATCATTATTTTGTTTGATCTAGATAATTTATCTTTAAAATAAACAAAATATAGTCAACTACTTTTCATTAATAATCTATTCTTCTATTTAATTGTTTTTATGTATATTACTATGGTAAAATTATATTATTATACATAATAATATATTATTTGTTTTAATGTATAATTTTTCTTTTATGTTATTATTTAAATTAAGGGGGAGTAAATATATTATGAAAAAAGTTATTGCTATCTTGTTAATAGTAATGCTAAGTACTTCAGTATATTTTTATACTTTTGCTAAAAATAACTCTTATTCCAAAAATGAAAATCTTGAATTTTCTATGAATACTACACCTGCAAATGAAGTTGCTATCACAAAGAAATTAAAAGAAGATGGTAAAATAAAAAATGATGCAACTAGTTTAGAAATTGAAAAAATTGTCAACAATTATATTGAGGATAAAACATCCACAATAGATACAGAACAAGATAAAAAAGTTCTTATGAATGAATTAGAAAGTGTTAAAACAAAAAATAAGTCTGTTAAATATAATTTTGTTAAAAATTTATATAAAGACAGATTATCTGAGGGCAAAAAGACAAAAGAAACAAAATATGAAAACGAACCAAAATTATTAGTTTTACTGGCTAACTTTGGAGATGATGAATATGGTTCTGGTCCATTAAATAATCAAATTCCAAAACCTGCTGAAAATGATACCAGTTCTTTTTGGGTTGATGATTTTAGTAAAGAACATTTTAAAGATATGTTATTTACTATAGGCGGTTATACAGCTACAAACCACAGAAATGAATCACTAAAATTAGGAAGTATGACTGATTATTATCTAGAACAATCAGGAAATAGTATGAAAATTGATGGAGATGTTTATGGATGGTTCACACTTCCAAATTCTGAATCTTTTTATGGTGATGATGACCCTGAAGCTGGTGGACATGATAATTTATTACCTGGAACTCCCAGAACTTTAGTTAAAGATTTGCTTACAAAAGCTCGTGAAACAGTTCCTTTTGAAGATTATGATATTGAAGATCCTCAAGACTTAGATTCTGACGGTATAACAAAGGAACCTGATGGTGTAATAGATCATTTAGTTATTGTTCATTCAGGTATTGACCAAAGTGGTGGTGGTGGTGAACAAGGAGATAATGCAATTTGGGCTCATAGCGCCTCAGTATTCGAATCATTCCCTTCTGATAATCCAACTTCAGATAATTTCCCTGGACAAATAATAGCTTCAAATTACATAATCCAAGGTGAAGATTCCAGTATTGGAGTATTTTGTCATGAATTTTGTCATGATTTAGGATTACCTGATGATTATGATATACAATATTCTACTAAGATGGGTGAACCTGTAGGTTTTTATTCTTTAATGTCCGGTGGAAGTTGGACAGGTGAACCATTAGGTACTAAACCTGTTTCTATTACTCCTTGGGGTAGAATGAAGTTAGGTGAATTACATGGTGGTAAATGGGTTCAACCTACAGAAGTAGATGTTGAAGATTTATCTAGACTAGGTAATTTTTATAAAATCGATAAATCTAATAACATTAAAAAAAGCAAAAACGAACAAACAGTTAAAGTTAATTTACCCCAGTATAAATTTGTATTAAATGAACCTAAATCTGGTGAATATGAATGGTATAGTGGCAAAGAAAATGAAATAAACAATTCAATAACTACAACTGTTACATTACCTGATTCCAGTAATTTAAACTTATCTTATGACCTTTCTTATGATATTGAAGAGGGTTGGGATTTTGCATTTGTACAAGTATCTAAAGATAATGGTGCTACATGGGTAAGTCTTGAAAGTGATAAAATGACTTCTAATACCGCTTCTGAAGTTTACCCTGCAATTCAAGAAAATCTACCAGGATATACAGGAAATTCAAATGGTTGGACTTCTGATTCAGTTGATTTATCTTCCTATGCTGGTAAAGAAGTAATGATCAAGTTCAGTTATATGACTGACTGGGGATATCTTTTAGATGGAATCTTTTTAGATAATATAAAACTCACATCAGGTAATGATATTATCTTTGAAGATGGTGCTGAAACCGATGAAACTATCTGGACTATAGACGGTTTCAAGAGACTCAAAGGATATGAAATGAAAGATCATTATTATATGCTTGAGTGGAAGGCTAACGATGGTTCAGATGACGGATTAAATTACTGTTATTCAAAAAATGACACTGGTGAATTAGATTACTTTAGCACAGAAAAAGGACTTATTGTTTGGTATAAAAATGACGGTTACACAGACAATATAGTTGGAGTTCATCCAGGTCTTGGTGCATTAGGAATTGTCGATTCGCATCCTGAACCTTTTACAACCACAGATGGCTCAATACCAAGAACTAGAATTCAAATACATGATGCAGCATTTAACAAAAATATTATTCCCTCAAAAACATTTATTGTTGGAGATACTATATTAAAAACATCTCCCTCTAGAGGAGCAAACTTATTTTCTGACAGTAATAAGTATTTGTATGAATCTTCACCATATAGTGGATTAGAATTATTTCAATATGGCTTAAATGTAAAAGTTTTAGGAAGTTCTAGACACGATAGTGTAGGATATATAAGAGTATATAAAAATTAAATGTAATAGGGATATCAAAAAGGGTTTATATATAAATATTTATATACAAACCCTTTTTATTTACAATGAATGATTCTCTTCATTTCATTCTAAGGACAGCCTAAAAAATAATACCAAATTCTTTTCATCTGAAGTTCGCTTAAATCATGCGAATTCATACTCGAGAATTAGAGTTTATTTTTTGATTATGCCTAATCACTCTATTTTTAAAACTTTTTTTAATCCTATTGAAAAGAAATAAATACATACAGCTAAAATAATAATTGTAGCTCCAGATGGAATATTATAATTATAAGATATGTATAAACCTAACAAAGTAAATAACATACCTAATAGTACAGCTAAAATCATAGTTTTTTTCAAATTATAAGTAAACATTCTGGAAATAGCAGCTGGTATCGTAAGCATAGCAATTGCTAAAATTATACCAACAACTTTTATCAAAACAACAACACTAATTCCAATTATAACCATCAGTACATATTCCATAAATTCACTCTTAATCTTTATTATTTTACTATATTCCTTATCAAATAAAAAAGCTTGCCAATATTTAAACAAACTACTTATTACTACTAAAATTATTACTGTTAAAATAAACATTATATAAATATATAATTTAGACACAGTAAGTATATCTCCGAATAAATAAGATGTTAAGTCTGGAGGATAACCTGGCATTATAGTAATAAAAAAAATTCCTAGAGCCATACCTACAGACCAAAACATTCCAATTAAGGTGTCAGCGTTTGTATTCGTACGTTTATTTATAACTGGTATGCTAACAGAGGCGAAAAGTGCAAAAACTAAAGCACCAATAACAGGTTCTATACCAATTAAGTAGGCCAAACCAATTCCACCAAATGAGCTGTGTGCTATCCCACCACTCATACTTACAAGTTTCTTTTCAACAATTATTGTTCCAACTATTCCACAAACAAAACTTCCTAAAATTGCTGCAAACAAGGCATTTTGCAAAAAATTATATTTAAATATACTTTCTATCATTTAAAAATCCTCCACAAGAACAATCAACGCTTTTACAATCTTCTTCTAGATAATATTTCACTGGACAATTATAACGCCTTTGAAATTCTTCACTATCAATCTTCTTATTATTCTCATGATAATGTAAATTTTTATTTAAACAAACAATACTGTCAACATATAGTACTATATCATCAACATCATGACTTACAATTAGTATAGTCATTTTATTATTAAGTTGCTTAAGTATGTTAAATATTTCTATCCTAGTATTTGAATCTATATTTGATGTTGGTTCATCTAGAATTAGAATTTTCGGATTATTAATTATTGATCTTGCTATTAAAACTTTCTGCATTTGACCTCCAGACAATTTACCTATTTGTCTGTTTCGGAAATCATATATACCAAGTTTTAGCATAACCTCTTTAGCTAACTTAACATCTTCTTTTCTATAACTTTTAAAAAAGCTAAATTTTTCAGATAATCTTCCCATTAAGATTACATCCATTACATTTATAGGAAAATTTCTTTCAAAATTTGAAAATTGAGGTACATAACCTATGTCAATGTTTTCATTAATATAAATATTACCTTTTACAGGCTTGACAAGACCCAAAATAGATTTTATTAAAGTTGTCTTTCCTCCTCCATTTGGACCTATAATGCCTAAAAACTGATTTTCCTTTACATTTAAATTAATATTTTCTAATACCTTTGTATTATTATAATTCACATACAATTCTTTAATTTCTATAATGTTCATATATGCTCCCAACTATCTTAAAACCTTTTTAAATGAATTGGCAATTTCTTTTAAATTCTCAATATAATCAGAATCTAAAGGAGCTATTTTCAAAGTCGAGCCTCCAATTTCATCAGCAATAGTTTTAGCCTGTGAATCATCAAACTCTTCCTGATAGAAAACAAATTTAATTTTCTTTTTCTTTGCAAAGTCAATTACATTTTCAAGTTTTTTTGCAGTAGCTTCTTTACCTGATTCTTCAATGGCTACCATCTCTAAATTATAGTCCTCCGCAAAATAACCCATTGATGGATGAAATATTATAAATGATTCTTTCTCATTCCCTTTTAAAATAGTTTTTATTTCACTATCTACACTTTTTAATTCATCAATATATTTTTTAGCATTATCATTATATATTTCTTTATTTTCATTATCAATATTTATTAATTCATCTCTTATCTTTTCAATCATAACTACTACTCTTTTAGGTGACATCCATATATGAGGATCCTTACCTTCATGTTCATGTTC